>JAIPEP010000098.1 GCA_021737085.1 Desulfohalobiaceae bacterium
CGTGCTCTGATACTCCACCTTAGTTCCGTGACAGGCCAAACAGGAGTCCACGTTGCTCAATCGATCCGGAGCCCGCTCCTCTATGGTGCCCTGTTCGGCATCCACACGGGGCACCCCGTTTACCGCGGTGATGAGCTGCTGATAGAGCGTGTTCTCCATGAGATTGTCGTAGGCCTGGCTCATCTTGCTTTTGCTGTATTGCTCCCGTTCCTCGGGATGGCATACGGCGCAGTCCCTTGGAGTAACCACCGCGTGCACCTTTTTGCCGTTGTGGGCAAAGGTATCCGGATGATCCCCGGGATTCAGGGTATGGCACTCCGCGCAGCCCACTGGGGAGTCTCTGAGATTCTTGGGTAGGGACTCTGCTGAAACACGCCTCTTAAGGACATCCTCTTGCAGGGCCTCTGCCGGAGTGACCCTGGAGTGGCGGCTTTGTTGCCAGCCGGAGACTATGCCCGGATGCAGGCTCTTATGGCACCCCAGGCAGTACTGCGTGGCTTGGCTCGGTTCGGCGGCAACTGCTGGGCTGGATACGGTAAGGAAGAAAAGAAAGGACAGAAGCGTAATAACTGTGGCACAGAGAAAGGCTGACCACGTTTCAGGCATTGACGTGTTCCTTGTTCGGATGAGGAAGTTTATTAAATTTAGCATGGGAAGCAGTTAAAGACAATAGGTTTTTGCCAAAAATCGAGGCCCTCACGAGGCAAAGGCGGCATGTGCGGACGTCACGCTAGCTTCCCTTCCTTTTTGGCAAAAGGAGAAGCAAAAAATCAAAGGATTATGTCTGCATTTTTTTTCTTTTTGCGAAAAAAAAATGCTAGCTCAGTGATCGCCCTGAAGCTCAAGGAGGCCTTTTGCACCAACACCCGAATTTTTTGCTTCTCACAACCCATTGATTCAGTTAGGGTGCCGCTTTGGATCGAATACAGGACATATACCAGGATAACTGCCGGGGATGGGAGCTATACCCCCAGGGATTATGCGTAAGGAGAGAATATGATCTACGATTTCGCGGACAAGCAAGTGGAATGCAAGGGAAGGTACTATATCGCCCCGAGCGCGGAGGTCATCGGCATGGTCACCCTCGAGGACAAGGCCAGTATCTGGTTCCAGACCGTGGTCCGGGCGGATACGGATAACATCGTTATCGGAGAGAACTCCAACATCCAGGACGGCTCCATCCTGCACACCGACGAGGGGATTCAGCTAATCGTGGGGGCCAATGTGACCGTGGGCCATCGCGTGGTTCTCCACGGGTGCCGCATCGGCGAAGGCAGCATGGTGGGCATGGGGGCGGTGATACTGAACGGCGCGGTAATCGGCCGCAACTGCCTAATAGCGGCAAACGCCCTTGTTCCCGGAGAGAAGGAGTTCCCGGACAACTCCGTGCTCATGGGCTCCCCCGCGAAAGTAGCCCGTGAAGTGAGTGAAAAGGAAAAGAAGATGATGCAAGAAACCATCGGGATCTACACCAATCGAGCGGAGAAGTACCGCAACCAAGTCCGGCCCAGTGATAGGCCTATGGGGAAAGGATAACCCTATATAGCCGGGGGCCTAGGCCATATTGGGAAGGGAAAACAGTCTCTGCAGCTATGGATCCAGAGCCTTACTCCACCCAGTCCAGAGAGCGCTGCACCGCCTTTTTCCACTCCCTGTAGGCTGCTTCCCGGCTCTCGGATTCCATGCTTGGATGCCAGGTGGTGTCCGTCCTCCAGCTCGAAACGGGATTCTCTCCGGTAGACCAGAAACCAGAGGCGATCGCGGCGGCATAGGCGGCTCCCAGACAAGTGGTCTCTATGGTTCCGGGCCTGCTCACGGGAACGTCCAGGATGTCCGCCTGGAACTGCATCAAGAGCTCATTCGCCGTCATACCGCCGTCCACGCGCAGCTCCCGCAGCATGACCCCGGAATCCCGGTTCATGGCCTCCGCGACGTCGCGCGTCTGATAGGCAGCCGCTTCCAGGGCTGCCCTGGCGAGGTGGTATTTCGTGGCGTACCCGGTCAGGCCGGTTATCACACCCCGCGCGTCCGGACGCCAGTACGGCGCTAGCAATCCGGAGAAGGCGGGCACGATGTAGACCCCGCCGTTATCCGCTACCTCCGCCGCCAAATCCTCCACCTCGTCAGAGGTGCGAATCAGGCCCAGATTGTCCCGCAGCCAGCGGATCAGAGACCCGGCGTTGGCAATGGCCCCTTCCAGGCAGTAGGCCGGCTTCTCCCCGCTGAACTGGTACGCAGGCGTAGTGAGCAGTCCATGCTCCGAGGTCACCGGCTCGGTCCCGGTGTGGAGCAGGAGAAAACACCCCGTTCCGTAGGTATTCTTGGCTTCTCCGGGACGAAAGCAGGCCTGACCTACTAGCGCGGCCTGCTGATCGCCGAGAGCCCCGCAGACGGGAACGCGGGCCCCAAAGGGACCGTCCTCGGAAGTGGGCCCCCAGGAGGCCGCGTCACTGGAGGGGACTATTCGAGGCAGCCCCGAGCGCGGGATGTCCAGGATATCCAGATGTGCCTGCTCCCACTGCAGGGTATGGATATTCAGGAGCAGGGTGCGGCTGGCGTTGGTTACGTCGCTCACATGGGCACCGCCCTCGGGCCCGCCGGTGAGCCACCAAATGAGCCAAGTCTCCATGGTCCCGTATAGGGCGTCACCCTTTTCCGCGGCCCTTCTGGCCTCCGGGAAGGTGTCCAGGATCCACTTGATCTTGGGGCCGGAAAAATAGGTGGACACCGGCAGACCGGCAGTGGGCCGGAAACGATCCGCGCCGCCCTCCTCTATGAGCCTGTCGCAGATATCCCGGGTGCGCGCGCACTGCCAGACCACCGCGTTGGCGAAGGGGCGGCCGCTTCTCCGGTCCCACACCACCACTGTCTCCCGCTGATTGGTGACTCCCACTCCGGCGAGATCCCTTCCCCGTATGCCGGACTTGGCCAGGGCTCCGCGAATAACCTCGCCCGCATTGTCCAGGATCTCCAGGGGATCGTGCTCCACCCAGCCGGGTCTGGGCTGGATCTGGCGGTGCTCCTTCTGATCCATGCCCACCACACGCGCGTGCTCGTCGTAGACAATGAAGCGCGTGCTCGTGGTTCCCTGATCTATGGCACCGATGTACCCCGGCATGGCATACCCCTCCGAATTTCCCGGTTGCCCTTATGTAATCCTTCAGGAGGTATTTTGAACCTATTTACCGAAGGTTCTGTCGATTTTCTTCGCTCGGCACGTGGGGGAAACCCGGCACTCACTTTTTTTGGAAGCTCAACAAATTACAAGCAAACATAAATAAAAAGTGAGTGCCGGGTGGGGGCAGGGATGCCCCCGCGTGCCGAGCGTTAGAAAATCCAGAACCGTAGGTACGAAGTGAAAAATGCCCCGTGAAGGATTACATCCTACCGCGCGTCCAGATCCAGCCCGATGGGACAGTGGTCCGAGCCGTGGACCGTATCCTCGTGCCAGGCGCTGCGTACGCTGTCCCCTAGCTCCTCGCTGACGAAGAAATAGTCGATACGCCACCCTGCATTCCGGGCGCGGGCGTTGAAGCGGTAGGTCCACCAGGTGTAGTGGCCCGGCTCCGTATTGAACATGCGGAAGGCATCCCCATATCCGTAGCTAATGAACTTATCCATCCATTCCCGCTCCATGGGCAGGAAACCGGAGGTATTCTGATTGTTCTTGGGGTTTTTGAGATCGATCTCGGTATGGGCGGTATTGAAATCCCCGCAGACCACGACCGGCTTGTCCCGGCGCAGCTCCTGGGCAAACTCCAGAAAGGCGTCGTAATAGGCCATCTTGTAATCCAACCGCTCCTGACTCATCTTTCCGTTGGGAAAGTAGACGTTCGCCAGGTAAAACTGTTCGAATTCCAGCAGGATAAGACGTCCCTCCCCCTGGAAGCGATCCTGGGGCAGCTCCAGGCGCACAGAGAGCGGCTCCACTGCTGTATACACCGCCACACCGGAGTAGCCCTGCTTAACCGTGGACGAGGACCAAATGTCCCGATAACCCTGGATCTCCCGCTGCGAAGCGGAAAGTTGATCCGGAGAGGCTTTGGTCTCCTGCAGGCAGATCACATCCCCTTCGCAGGAGCGAAACCAATCCCAAAACCCTTTTTTCACCGCGGCCCGAAATCCGTTGACATTCCAGGAATAGAGCTTCATTCCCAAATTACCCTTTTTGGCGTTTTACCGCCCCTCTACAAGGGGCCTGCGGCACTTTTTGCGGATAAGCCTACGATTTTTCCTTGAATGGAGCAACCCCGGCTTGTATTCTCCTCAACTGCGCACCTCAACAAGCGAGATCCCTATGAGCCGCATATCCTGCATCCCCTTCCAATTTCCCGGCCTGGAAGGCGTAAAATGCCTCTTCACCACCCGCATCGCTCGCTCCAGCTCCGAAAGGTCACTTGGGGGCAATCTCGCCCGGACCCTGCCGGGGGGCGAGCACGAGGCCGAGGAGAACATCGCCGCACTGCAAGAGGATTACGGTATCGGAGCATGGCGTGAAATGCGGCAGGTTCACGGCACGGACATCGCCTTTCTCGAGGATCTGCCCCGCTCCTCCGCGCCGCCCCAGGCAGACGCCCTGGCCACAGGCCTCGCAGGGCAGGCCCTGGTCATCAAGGTGGCGGACTGCCAGCCCGTGCTGCTAGCCCATGCCTCGGCAGGCGCAGTCGCCGCGCTGCACATGGGCTGGCGGGCCAATCGGGAAAACGCCCCCAAAATCTGGACCCGCGCCTTCTGCCAGCGCTACGGCCTCCATCCGCGAGACATCTACGCAGTGCGGGGACCGAGCCTGAGCCCGCAAAAGAGCGAATTCATACATTTTGAGCGGGAATGGGGAGAGGAGTTCCGGGGCTATTTCCATCCCGGAAAAAGGACCGTTAACCTGTGGCGTCTGACCCGGGACCAGCTAGCCGGAGCCGGAATCCCGGAAGAGAACATCTTCGGCCTAGATCTTTGCACCCATACCCTGAGCCATCTTTTCTACTCCCACCGCAGGAGCGGGGACCTGGAAAGACAGGCGGGCCTCATCTGGATCCGGGAATGACGAGGGTCTCGGTTAGGCATACTCTTCTATCCCGTGATTGGCATTGCGTGAATCGTGAGCCGTGAACCGTATTAGTATCCGCCTTCTTCATTCCGCCCCTGTCTCCTGCCCCTTGCCAGGAGGACGGATCCGGAAAAATAAGGAATACAGAACCGGACACCAAATCAGGGTCAGAAGGGTGGAAAATCCCAAGCCGAACATAAGGGCGTTGGCCATGGGCCGCCACAGCTCGCCTCCCTGCAGGGAGAGAGGCAACAGCCCCAAAATGGTCGTCGCCGCTGTCATTAGAATGGGGCGCAGACGTCGCTGTGCCGCCCGTACCAGGGCTTCCGCCCCGTCCTCCCGGCTCCGCTCATGATCGATCTGATCCAGCAGGACGATGCCGTTATTGACCAGTATCCCCAGCAAGGAGATCACTCCCAACAGGGCCATGAACCCGAAGGGGGACTGTGTGACCAAGAGCCCGCAGGTCACGCCCACTGCCATAGGTGGCACGGTCAGGCCGATGACCAGCAAGCGGCGAAAGGAATTGAACTGCATTAAAAGCACCAGCAGGATCAGCCCCACTGCCACCGGGACCTTGTAGAGGATGGACAGATTGGCCTCCCGGCTCTTCTCGAACTCCCCGCCGTATTCGATGCGGAATCCCTCGGGCCATTCCCCTGACTGGCGCAGGGACTCGAGTTTCGGCCGGATTTCGTTCTGCAAGAGCTCGATCCCGTAGAGCCCCGGCTCGATATCCGCCTTGACCGTCAGAGTGCGCTGACCGTTGCGTCTACGGATGTTGCTCGGCTGCCATTCCAGCCGGGGCTCGGCCACCTGAGACAGGGGAACCCTTTGCTCAGTTGCCGGGGAGTAGACATACACGTCCCGTATGCGGCTCAGGTGCGCCCGGGTTTTTTCCCTGGCCCGGACCACCAGAGGAACGACATCTTCCCCCTCCCTGTATTCGCTCACCTGAAGACCGGTATATTGGGTCTGCAGGGAGAGGGCGATGTCCTCGCTGGACAGGCCGGCTTCCTTGGCCCTGGCCTGATCCACGTCGAGGAGTACTTTTTTGCTCCACTGGCCCCAATTGTCCCAGACCGAGGTCACCCCCCGGCAGTCGCCCACGCGGCTGACCACCTCATCCCGCAGGCTGTAGAGGGTGGAAATGTCGCGGCCGCTGATTCGAATCTGGATGGGCGCTCCCACGGGAGGGCCGCGCTCCAGACGCCGGACAGAGGCACGTGCCTCCGGAAAGCGGCTGTGGACGACCTCTTCAATGCGCTCTTTCAGGGGCAGGAGATCCTCCAGGCTCCGGCACTTGACCACCAGCATGGCGTAGTTGGGGCTGTCCTGCTTGATCTTTAGGGGCAGGTACCATCTGGGTCCGCCGTAGCCCAGGAAGGAAAGGGTGGTTTCCGTCCGGGGGGACCTCCGAATGAGGCGAGTAAGCTCCGCTGCGCGCTTCTCCGTGACCTCGATGTCCGTTCCGTAGGGCTGCCAGAACTGCACGGTCAGGACAGTGCGCTCGTTGGGCGGGAAGAACATGCTGGGCACGTAACGGAACCCCCATATGGAGACCGCCACTATGCCCATAGCGGCAAGGGTAACCAGATAGCGGTGCCTGAGGCAAAAACGGAGCACCCGGCGATAGCGGCTATAGAAGCCGGGGCCGAAGCCCCGTCTTTTCCCGCCGCCGCGGACCGGGCGCTGCAGGTAGAGGCTCAAGAGAGGAACGAAGGTCAGGGACAGGACCCAGGACCAGAGCAGGGTCAGGGTGACCACCAGGAACAGGGAGCGGGTGTACTCCCCGGTCTGGGTCTGGGCCAGGGGGATGGGCAGAAAGACGAATATGGTGGTAAGCGAGGCGGTAAGAAGGGGCAGCCAGAGGCGGTATACCGAGGCGGCTGCGGCCTTGCCGCGCTGCTCCCCCCGCGAGATGCGGACCAGGATATCCTCGCTGATCACCACCCCGTTATCCACAAGTATACCCAGGGAGACGATCAGGGCCCCGATGGACACGATCTGCAGCTTGACTCCGAAGAGGGGCATGAGCGCAAGGCAGCCCAGCATGGCCATGGGTACCAGCAACCCGGCGATCAGCCCGGTGCGCAGCCCGACGAACAAGAGCATGACCAGGACCACGAAGGCAAAGGCCTCCAGGAGGTTCAGACTGAAGTCCCGCACGGAGCTCTTGACGAACTCCGGCTGATCCAGGAGTTTCTCCAGGGACATCCCCGCGGGGAGCTCATCCCGCACGGAGCCCAGCCAGCGGTCCACACGCTCCCCTACCTCCACGATGTTGTCCTCGCGGCTCAGGCTTACCGCCAGGGCAACGCCCTCCTCCCCGTTAAAGCGGAATATCCTGGCAGGCGGGTCCCTGTATCCCCGGCGGACATCCGCGATGTCCCCCACCTCCACCACGCCACCGCCGTCTGGGAGCCGGATGCTGGTGCGCCGTATATCCTCGAGGCTGGTGAACTCTCCGCTAGTGTCCAGGGTTATTCGTTCCGGGCCGTGACGGACCGATCCGCTGGGCTGGACCGCGTTCTGCGAACTGATGACCTCCAGCAGACGCTGCGGACTGACACGAAGCTCGGCCAGGCGCTGTCTGGAATATTCCAGGAAGATCCGCTCCGAACGGTCCCCGTGCAGCTCAACCTGGGCCACGCCCGAGATCTGCAGCAAGCTGTCCTTGAGGTTTTCTGCCCGGTCCTTCAATTCAGCATGGCTGTATTGTTTCCCGCTCAGGCCGAGGACAACGCCGTAGAGGCGGCCGAACTCGTCGTTCACCCTGGGCCGGCCTGCGGCATCCGGCAACTCGGGGCGGACGTCGTCCACCTTGTTCCGCAGGTCCTGCCAGATGGGCTCCATGTCCCCGTATTTGTCCGCTATCTCCACGTAGATAACGGACACACCCGCCTTGGATTGGGACTCCAGGGTCTCCAGCTCCGCCATCTCCCGGATGCGGTCCTCCAGCTCGTCCGTGACCAGCTTTTCCACCTCTTGCGGGGAGGCGCCGGGGAAGTGGGTCACGACCACGGCGTAGCGGAAGGTAAAGTTGGGGTCCTCCAGGCGGGGGAGGGTAAAATAGTTCCAGATCCCGAAACCCACAATGAGGAAAATCAGGAACCAGCTCACCCGATTGTAGCGAATGCTGGCTGTGGCAGGATTCATGGGGCAGTATACGGCTCTTCTTGCTGAAGGTTCACGATGGGGTATCGGATCCCTTTACAGGGT
>JAIPEP010000099.1 GCA_021737085.1 Desulfohalobiaceae bacterium
ATGGGCCACGGAGGGATCGAACCTCCAACCTTCTGATTAAGAGTCAGCTGCTCTGCCAGTTGAGCTAGTGGCCCGTAAAGAAAAAATTTATAAATACTCTTTCTCGCTTTTGTCAAGCCATTTTTTCCCGCTTCCGAGAAGTTGAACAGCTTCAGAAACGGAATAAGGCCTGATATACACCATCAAGGCCCTGTCCACATCCACACAAGGCACTCCCCTTCGGACAGCCCCCTCCTTGCAACTGCAGCCCCTGTTCTGCTACTGAAGGCGCGGACCCCAGATGGATCCGGCTTATAAACGGAACGAGCCAGCCACAATACAATCCCTCTGGGAAAGACAAGAGATACACCATCTCATCCGCCTGAGCGACCATGAAGACGAAGGATACCTCCAACGGCCTGTGGCAGGACAGCCTCAAGCACTACTTTCCCCGGACCGTTCGCACCAGGGGCGACAGCTACGCCAGCAAGGGACGGGTGAACCTCAAGCGAGCCACAAAGGATGTCGTCGCGGGCAGTGTGCAAGGAAGCCGCGCTTACAGCGTGGAAATCGCACTCGACAGCGAGGACAAGAGCCAGTTCCGGGTCTTGTGCACCTGTCCTCACTTCCGGCGGGGGAATGCCTGCAAGCACCTTTGGGCGGCCCTTGTCGCAGCGGACCGAAAGCTCCAGGGAAAGGACATCTCTTCACCTGTCCGGAAAAAGGCTAAACCTTCCCTTACAGAACATCCTCCCCCTGAAAGGAAAGATCCCCCTACCGGAAAGCGAGAGCCCGAAAAAACACGAAATGATTGGCGCAACGCCCTTTTTCCCGGAGAGTCGGGAGCAGGTAAAAACACCTCCAGATGGAACGGGACACCGGGCGGATTCCTCCTTTGCTATGAGCTCCGTTTGACTGATTGGACCGCATCCCTCCTGGCCTACCAGCAATACATCCGCAAAAACGGAGAGCCTGGCCGATCCAGAGGGGTGGAGCAAAAACTCCTCATGGACCCCCTACTGCCCCATGAGGACCAAATCGTGCTCAAGACACTGCAGGCCGCCTCTCCCGGAGGCCTTATCTCTTCCTTCCCCGGTGGAGCCTATATGCTTAGCCGCAGGGATCTCAGCCTCCTGGCCCCTTATCTGGCCCGGACCGGGCGCTGCACAGTCTCCCTGGACGGCTCCCCTCTGGCCGCTCCCCTACGGCCCGGAGATCCCTTCCATCTCCAGGCCAGATTTGTTCCCGAGGGCAAAAGACCCTCCCGGGCCAAAACTCTGAGCCTCAAAGCGGTGCTTGTTTTTTCCCGTAAAGATGGAGAAAAAACCAGTATCTCTCTAGAGAGCCTGCCCCTTGTTTTCGGGAATTCCCCCCTTTTCTGCATCTCCGGGGAACAGCTCCACCAGATCCACGGGCTCTCCGGAGAGCAGCTGGAGACCCTACGCTATGAAAGCTATAGGATCCAAGTGCCCCGGGAGGACCTGACGGACTTTGTCGAGGCCCTGGAGACAAGCCATGGGGCGCCTGCAGTAGAGCTGCCGGACAAACTGCGCTTCCGGGAGGAAAGCGGTATCTCCCCAGTGCCCACCCTTCGGCTGGAGATAACCGGAGACAGTCTGTGGGGTGAAGTGGCCTTTGACTACGGGGTATTCCTCGTCTCCCCTCAGGAGCAGAGGCAGCGGCTGCTGGACAGGAAGAACTGGCGCGTTCTTATACGAAACAATGAGGTGGAGAGCCAGCGCCTGACCGAGCTCGGGGAATCCGGCTTCGAGCCGAATGGCAATTCCTACACCCTTCCCCTGCAGGAAGCGCCGGAGCCAATCCGGGTCCTCGCGGAGCAGGGATGGCGCGTGGAGGGAAAGGACGGCCAAAAGGTCCGTGGGGGATCAACCCCGTCCATGAAGATCTCCTCCTCAGAGATGGACTGGTTCGATCTGGAGGGGGAAGTCGATTTCTCCGGAACCTCCCTGGATCTGTCCCTGGCCATTCAGGAATTCCTGCAAGGGAACCGGACCGTAAGACTGGACGACGGTAGCCTGGGGATGCTCCCTCTGGACTGGCTGCGCAGGCACGCAGGAGAGCTTTCCCTGGGCTTGGAGAAAAACGGCAGGAACCACAGAGATTCCGGGCAAAAGGCCTCGCTACGCTATCACAAGGCCCAGGCCCTGGCCCTGGACAACCTGGTGCAGCAGGATCAGGGCGCGGAGCTGGAAAGCCACTTTCTGCGCATCCGGGACCAGCTCCGCAGCTTCGAGGGCCTGGAGCCCAGCGAGCCCCCGCAGGAGTTTCGAGGGATTCTGCGGGAATACCAGAAGGAGGGCCTCAGCTGGTTCGAATTCCTCACCCGATTCGGCTTCGGCGGGGTGTTGGCGGACGACATGGGCCTGGGTAAGACGATCCAGGTCCTGGCCCTATTGCAGCAGCGAAAGCAAACCCGCGGATACGGGCCTTCCCTGGTGGTCGCCCCGGCCTCCCTGATGTTCAACTGGCGGGAAGAGGCAGGACGTTTCGCCCCGCAGCTGAAGGTCGTTTCCCATATTGGTCCCCAGCGTGCCACGAAAGCAAAGGAGCTGGAGCAAGCCGACCTGGTGCTCACTACCTACGGCACCCTGCGTAAGGACGCCTCCCTTTTGCGAAAGATCGAATTCGACTGCGCCGTCCTGGACGAGAGCCAGGCTATCAAGAACAACCGGAGCAAGACCTTCCAGGCGGCCAAGGCGCTCCGCTCCCGCCACCGCCTCTGCCTGACCGGCACTCCCTTGGAAAACAAACTTGCCGAGCTATGGTCCCAGATGGATTTCCTCAATCCGGGGCTGCTGCGTTCCTCCTCCCGTTTCGAGCAGTCACTTGCTGGCCCCATATCCCGAGGTGACGCCAAGGCCGGGGAAAGCCTGCGGCAACTGATCAAGCCCTTCATCCTGAGGCGCACCAAAGAGCAGGTCGCCCCGGAGCTTCCGGACAAGGCGGAGCACACCCTGAACTGCCCTATGCTGGGAGACCAGTCCAGACTCTATCAGCAGGTGCTGGCCTACTACCGGGAATCCGTACTGCAGGCCGTGGATGCGCAGGGAATGAACCGCAGCAAGATCAAGGTCCTGGAGGGACTGCTCCGGCTGCGCCAGATCGCCTGCCACCCCGGTCTGGTGGACCCGCAGGGCACAGACTCGGGAAAGATGCACAAGCTGCGCGAGTTGGTCCGGGAAGTGCGCTCCGGAGGGCGCAAGGCCCTGATATTCTCCCAGTACACCAAGCTGCTCAGCCTAATCAAGAAGGAATTCGACCAACAAGGGCTGCCCTACTTCTCCCTGGACGGCCGAACCACGCAGAAGCTTCGCAAGCAGCGCGTGGAGGCTTTCCAGGAGGAGGCGGAGAGCTGCTTTTTCCTCATCAGCCTCAAGGCCGGAGGCACCGGGCTCAATCTAACCGCTGCGGACTATGTCTTCATCCTGGACCCTTGGTGGAATCCGGCTGTGGAGACGCAGGCCGTGGACCGGACCCATCGCATCGGACAGGAGAAGAAGGTCGTCTCCTACCGTTTGATCAGCGAGGGAAGCGTGGAGGAGAAGGTGCTTTCCCTGCAGGAGAAGAAGCAAGAGATGGTGAACTCCGTGCTCTCCGGGAGCAACGACATGATCAAGAACCTCACCCGCGGAGACCTGGAGCACCTCTTTTCCTGAGGCTCCGGACCTGACCCTCTGGAAAGATGTAAACTAAAGGGTCATCGGATTAAGATCGTGGCTATACCAGGCTAAGTTTGCAGCAGGAGGAAACCTTATAGGAGAATAAATCCAGACTGCCCGGCCTTGCCTTGTATCCGCGCCTTGTGTAGCCTCGGGCTATGACCACGGTGTGGGATAGCCATGTGCATATCTTTCCGGACAGGATGCTGCAGTCCATCTGGAAGTGGTTCGCCGCAGCGGGTTGGCGTCTCCCCTGTTCCGGACTGGATTCCGAAGCCTTGTACGACTCTCTGGAGAGTAGCGGCGTAGAACAGGCCTATCTGCTACCCTACGCCCACAAGCCGGATATGTCCCAGGCACTGAACCAATGGGTCCGGGATTTCTGCCGCAACCGCCCCTGCTTGATCCCTTTTGCCAGTGTCCACCCCATGGATCAGGATATCCAGGCCGTGCTGAGAGCCGCCCTGGACGAATGGGGCTTCGCCGGTATCAAGATCCATCTGGCGGTGCTTGGACACCGTGCGGACGATCCCGTGCTTTTTCCCCTCTACCGGGCAGCCCAGGAACGGGACAAGCCGGTGGTTATCCACGCCGGAACTGCCCCCTATCCCCCACATTGCTCCGAATACAGCTACCTCGGTCTGGATCGCCTGAGGCCCGTATTAGAGGCCCTGCCCGGACTCAAACTGGTTATTCCCCACTTGGGGCTGTATGAATTGGACCAAGCCATTTCCCTGCTTGAGGCCTATCCCGGAATACACCTGGATACTTCCTGGGCCCTGGGAAACCCCAACCTACAGCTTGATACCTTCCGGCTGAAAGGCATCTTCCAGGCGTATCCGGACAGGATACTCTACGGCAGCGACTTCCCTATTATCGAGCACTCTCCCCAAGCAGGTCTTCAAGCCCTGCTGGACCTCCATCTTCCCTCCGCGGCCCTGGAACGTATCCTATGGAAAAACGCCCAGCGGCTGGTGGGGGGCAGTGGATCCGAAAAACAGCAAAACGCCACGAAATCCGCTTGACCAGGACTGTTCCTGTGCTATGGGATTCTAACCCAATATCAAGCCAAAACTGCTGCACCTCATTTTTTTTCCTCCGCAGCAAAAAATCCTCCTCCGGATTTTTGTATGTAAATGTCTCGAACCTACTGAATTGCTTGATGAAACTGGAAAGGAGCCTATCCGGGGAGAGCGCTGTAAGCGCGGGTTTCATCCCATCCTACCAATGCAGGGTATAGCAAAATCCAAGCGGAACTACTCACAAGCCACCAGTGAACAAAGGCACGATTTTTCGTACGGCAAGCCCTGGAAATAGGGGCACGAACTTGGGACTCATGCACTCTACTTCAAAGCCCCGGTCTATATGAAACCCAGCGAAGCGTTCTCCCCGGATAGGCTCCGCTCAGTTTCCTGTTTCGTTGTGCCCGGGTCAGCCCGAGAATGAAGGTTGTATGGATATCCCCTGTCCCGCAACCAGAACTGCTTTCCTGGTAATCCGAAGGTAGGGCCCTCGTAATGGAGACAACTCTCATAAGCCTTGCTTATGTCCTTTTAAGCATCGTCTTTCTCTGGAAGGGCTCGGACTGGACCGTAGACAAGGCTTCTGCCCTGGCGGCCCGCTATAACATCTCCGAGGTGACCATTGGGGTCACTGTCATCGCCTTCGGCACTTCCTTGCCCGAGCTTGCCGCGAGCCTTACCTCCGCGATCAAGCAGCACGGCGATCTCGCCCTGTCCAACGTGGTGGGTTCCAATATCTTCAACCTGGGGATCATCCTGGGCCTGGCGGTCATCGTCGCTCCCTTGAACGTGCGCAGGGAATCCCTGCTGCGGGACGGCCTCCTTCTTCTGGGAATCAGTCTATTCCTCGTCCTTTCCTCTATGGATCTTCATCTGGGCAGGGTGACCGGCCTGATCCTGCTGCTCCTCATGGGCGGCTACATAATTGCCCTGCTCCGTCAGTACGGCGCACAGCGCAGGATCACACCGCGATCCCGGAAGGCCTCGTTCACCGCCACGGACGGAATCAAGCTCCTGCTCGGCCTGGGTATGGTAGTGACAGGGGGGCATCTAATCGTGGAAGGGGCCCTGGGGATCGGTGCGGCCATGGGGATCCAGGAATGGGCCTTGGGACTGTCCGTGACCGCCTTCGGGACGTCTCTGCCGGAGATCGTGGTCTGCATCAGCTCTGTAATCAAACGGAAGCAGGACATCCTCTTCGGCAATCTTCTGGGCAGCGACGTCTTCAATTTCTGCGGAGTGCTCGGCTTGGCCTGCCTCACCAATCCCTTCCGGGTTAGCCCGGACGCACTCATGGGGCTGCTCATGCTCACCGGATCCTACATCCTCCTGCTCCTCTTCATGCGCAGCGGATGGCGACTGGCCAGGGGGGAAGGGGTAGTGATCCTGCTAATTAGCCTGTTCCGGGAAATCTACTTCTTCCTTTGAGCTCTGGAGCCCATTTTTCACAGAACAACCTGGGTCTTGTACTTAGGCTACTTCTCCTCAGCTGAAGGCACACTGGACCAATTTCCGGCCCAGAGCTTGAGCCTGGCCCAGATGAGACCCATGTACTCGTACACTGCGCGCTGGGCCTTGGCGATATCCTCGTGGGAGGGGAAGTAGTCCCAGGCCGCTTTCCTCTCGGCAGCCTCGTTCATGAAGTGCGCTGGCGCGGGAATGGGGTGCAAGCCCTGTTGCCGGAAGAGATAGAGCGATCTGGGCATGTGGGAAGCGGAGGTGACCAGCAGGAAGGGATCATCTCCCACATACTCCCCAACTTGCTCCGCTTGATCCCCTGTATCCCGGGAACGGGTCTCCAGGACAAGGTCCTCCTCTGGCACTCCCAGGGACTGGGCTGTCTCGGCCATAACCCGGGCTGCGGAGACCTCCTGCACCCCGCCGCCGCTCAGCAGCAGCTTGCTTGCAGAGTGGCGTCTGTATTGAACAATGCCCTCCACAAGACGAGCCAGAGTGGAGTCTTTGCTGCTCATCCGCAGGGGAAGCTCTGGATCGGTCTTGAACCCTCCGCTCAAAACTACGATGAAATCGATAGAGGATCCGAAGCCGGCCTCCCTCTGCAGTGGTGGATGTCGGCTCTCCAGGGGGTGTAGGGCCCTATCCGGAAGCCAGTCCGTACTCACTAGGGCCAGGAGGACCACTCCCAAAAAAACCAGGGTCCTTCCGGTCTTTTGCCATTTGCTCAGGCACAGCAGCCCAAGACCGAGCAACAGAAGCTCCAGACAAAGGGGAACAGGGAAAAAGAGGCGGGAGAAAAGCTTCTTCAAGAGAAACATATGGGATGATTCCCTCAGTAGCTAATTCCCGTCCGGAAAGCCCTCTTTCCGGACGGGCACTAACTAAGCGGTCAGCTCTTATATCTTCCGTGACAGGCCTCGCGAAGCTGATCTAGTTGGTTGTAATGCTCTCTCACGCCATCCAGATCCTCCTCCTCGAAGGCCATGCGCAGACTCTCGCAGAGCTGAAGGAACTCTTCGTAGTATTCCTCCCCGTATCCGCCGAAAGAGGTCATGGACTTGGAGTCCGTGAGAAAAACATAGACAATTTCCCTGGAGGGAAGATAATCGTCCTGCAGGCTATGGCCCATTTCCTCGAAATAGGCCTCCATCCTTTTTTTGAGTTTCTTGTAATGTATATCCTCGTCCTCTGTATCCTCCTGGTCTTCGGAAACCACCTTTACCTCCAGGTAAAAAGCCTCCGGTTTCTTTTTCAAACTGGCCTTTATCTTGCGATAGTTGCGCAGCGGGATGTCGTACTCCGGGATGTGATCCGTACCCTCCCTAATGCTTGAGGCCAGTTTGGAAAAAAAATCCGCCGCTTCCTCCTGATCCACATTCAGATGGGTCTTGTTCTTTCGGCTCATAGCCCCTCCGCTCTCCATAATTCCCGATCCATGTCCCCCGTAAAAGTCGATCTTTCTTTATAACGCTTGCACCAAGGGATAAAGATACGGCCCCATGCCTTTACCTCGTAGCGGATCTGCGACAAAAAATACAACAGTGGCCGCCGCCACCCCCTTAAATCAACTGTATAGGACGCGTGCGGGTCGAATCACTGCCTTTGTTCCCTCGTTGTGCCGCTGGATTCCGGTTCCTCGGCCTCAGCTTGTTCGGAAAGCTTCTGTAGGGTGTCGCGCAGTTTGCGCATCTTGCGCGAGGCCTTCTCGAACTCCATCTGCTGCTGCAGGTTCAGATAGCTCTCGAAGGCCCGGTTGGCCTCCTGGATGAGCTCCTGCACAGTGGCCATTTCGCCCGCCGTATCCCGAGTGGCTTCCTCGACCATCTCCTCCGGCTCCACGTCCTCGGAGTACAGGCCCTCCAGAGCGTCTTCGAAGCTCGTGGCATAGCTCATATTCTCCCCGTGCATGACGATCACCATGCGCAGCTCCGGAAAGGCGGAGCTCTCCGCCTCGATGTATATGGGCTCCACGTAGAGCAGGGTATCGTCCACGGGAATGGCCAGCATATTGCCCCGGATCACCCGCGAGCCGCGCTG
>JAIPEP010000100.1 GCA_021737085.1 Desulfohalobiaceae bacterium
GGCACCACCGCGACCGAGGCCCTGGCGTACTCCATAGCGACCTCCTCCCGGCTCAGACCGGAGCAAAAGGAGACCCTGTCTTGGAGGCCCAGCTCCCGGATGAGCCTGGCGGTGCGGCCGTTCTCACCGCATTTGCCCAGGACGCGGAGCTGGACACCGGGAAGCTCCCGCCGCAGAAGATCCAGGGCCCGCAGGAGGTAGGCCAGTCCCTTGAGGGGCACGTCCGCGCTCGCAGTGGCCATGATCCGCAGGGGATGGGGCTCGATGTCGGCCATAGGCCGAAAGATCCTCGTATCCACCCCGTTGGGGACAACGTCCATATTCTGAGCCGCAACGCCGAAGTCCTGCTCGATATCCCCGAGCGAGGCGCTGGAGACGGTGACGATGCGCCCCAGCCCGCGCGCAACCCTTTTTTGCATGCGCAGGAATCCGTGCCAGCGGCGGATCAACAGGCGGATGCCCCACCTTTCCTCCCGCTGCAGGGCGTGGCGCAGGTCGCGGGTAATGGGGTGATGGATGGTGGAGACCACTGGGATCCCGCGCTCTTGCAGCTGCAGGAGCCCGTAGCACAGGCTCTGATTGTCGTGCACCAGGTCGTATTCGCCGGCGCGGGCCAGGAGCCAGTCCCTGGCCCGCTCCCCGAAGAGGCGCGGCTCGGGGAAGCCGCCGCTCACGATCCCCAGCCACTCCCGCAGGTCGCGTAACGAACGCAGCCCTCGATCGGCCAGGGCGTCGCGGAAACGGGGATAGCCGTAGCAGTTCATCCCCGGCAGGGGCACCAGCCCCACTCCGGGACCCAGCTCCGGATAGGGTTCCCCGCTTATAACGTCCACCCGGTGCCCCCGGTCCCGCAAGGCCCGGCTCAGGTGCCGCACGTACACCCCCTGCCCCCCGCAGTAGGGATCGCTGCGGTAGCTCAGGAGCGCGATCCGGAGACTGCGCGAGCTTTTTCCGCAAAGCCCGGCTCCGACTCCGGCTCGGCTGACCGCGGTTTTCCCCCGCATTGGACCGTCGTTTCGCTGCAGGCGCATAAACTCCCTCTTTATCCGTTCCCCGTTCCCCGTTCCCCGTTCGGCGTTCGGCGTTCAACGTTTCGGGTTCAACTTTCTGGGTTCACTTCAGACTATGGACCACGTATCAGTGTATCAGTGACTCGGTGACTCGGTGAGTCAGCGGTGAGTCAGTGGATCAGTGAGTCAGTGAATCAGTGGATCATTGTATCCGATCCGACCTCCGATCCGCCAGTGCGGCGGGAAAGTCTCGTCGCCGATCTCATCGGCGCCTTCCCCTTGACATGGTATGAAGACTTAGGTAGCTTATGCCTGAATGAATATTCATTCAGAATTCTAGGACAAGCCCCGGAGAAAATCAAGCCGTGAATCAGACCAAAAAGAGCGAGAAGTACGAACAGATCCTGGAGGCGGCTATCCGCGTCTTCGCGCGCCAGGGCTACTACAACTCCACCATTTCCCAGGTGGCCCGCGAGGCTGGCGTGGGCGACGGCACCATCTACCTCTACTTCAAGAACAAGGACGATATCCTGGACAACTTCTTCAGCTACAAGACCACCCAGATCTTTTCCCAGTTCAAGGACGAGGTGGACCGCTGCCACAACGCCCTGGACAAGCTGGAGCGGCTTGTCGCCTGTCATCTCCAGGAATTCGAGCAGAACAGGGACCTGGCCGTGGTCTACGAGGTGGAGACCCGGATGCGGAGGCACCTCTCCGACGAGAAGATCAAGGAGATGTCCAGGATGTACTTCGATCTCGTGGCCCAGATCGTGGATCAGGGCCAGAACGAGGGGACCATCCGGCAGAACATCCCCATCCACCTGGTCAAGCAGTACCTCATCGGCGCTGTGGACGAGGTGATCACCACCTGGCTCTACTCCTCCAGGGACTATCGGCTCGTCACCATGGCCGAGCCCCTGGTGGACCTGTTCATCAACGGCATCGGCACGGCCGATGCCGCAGACGTCGGCCCAGCGGCCAGGGCCGACACAACGACTTAAGCCAACCATCAACATCAAGCAAGGAGTGCGGCAAAATGGCACAACAAATCGCCGACCGCCGGGACATCGATTTCGTCATGTTCGAGCAGTTCGCGGTGGATCAACTCAGCCAACACGAGCAGTTCGCCGAATTCAACAAGAAAACCATCGAGATGATCGTCAAGGAGGCCCGCAACCTGGCCCTGAAGGAGATCCTGCCCACGAACAAGATCGGGGACGAGAAAGGGGTCAGCCTGGAGAACGGTCAGGTCCGGGTGCCGGAGGAGTTCCACCGGGCGTACAAGCTCTACTGCGAGGGCGAGTGGGTCGGGACCACGGAGAACCCGGACTACGGCGGCCAGGGCATGCCCAAGTCCGTGGGCATGGGCGCGAGCGACTACCTCCTGGGCGCCAACACCGCCCTGAACCTCTACGTCGGCCTGACCGTCGGCGCGGGGCATCTCATCGAGGAGTTCGGCACCGAGCAGCAGAAGAACATGTTCCTGAACAAGCTCTACACCGGAGAGTGGGCCGGGACCATGCTGCTCACCGAGCCCCAGGCCGGCTCGGACCTGGGCGCGATCACCACCGAGGCCAAGCCCAACGGGGACGGGACCTACAGCCTCTCCGGGCAGAAGATCTTCATCACCGGCGGGGACCAGGACATGACGGAAAACATCGTGCACCCCGTCCTGGCCCGTATCGAGGGCGCGCCCGCGGGCACTTCCGGCATCTCCCTCTTCCTGGTGCCCAAGTACTGGGTCAACGAGGACGGCAGCCTGGGCGAGTTCAACGACATCGTCTGCAGCGGCGTGGAGGAGAAGATGGGCATCCACGGCAGCTCCACCTGCACCATGAGCCTCGGGGACAAGGGCCAGTGCAAGGGGCTGCTCCTGGGTCAGGAGAACAAGGGCATGCGCCAGATGTTCTTGATGATGAACCAGGCCCGGCTCCTGGTGGGCATGCAGGGTCTGGCCCTGGCCACGGCCTCCTACATGAACGCGGTGAACTACGCCAGGGAACGGGTGCAGGGCAGGCACCTGATGAACCTGGCGGACAAGAGCGCCCCTGCCGTTCCCATCATCCAGCACCCCGACATGCGGCGCATGCTGCTCAACATGAAGGTCTACGTGGACGGCATGCGCAGCCTGATCTACTACGCCAATCTCTGCCAGGACCTGCGGGACGTGGCGGAAAGCGAAGAGGAAAAGGAGAAGTACCAGAACATCATCGAGGTGCTCATCCCCATCTGCAAGGCCTACTGCACGGACAAGGCGGTTGACGTCTGCAACCTGGGCATCCAGGTCTACGGCGGATTCGGCTATACCAGCGAGTATCCCCAGGAGCAGCTGCTGCGGGACTGCCGCATCACCCCCATCTACGAGGGGACCAACGGGATCCAGGCCATGGACCTGCTCGGCCGCAAGCTGGGCATGAAGCAGGGCAAGGCCATCATGGACCTCATGGGCGAGGTGCAGAGCACCATCACCCAGGCCAAGGAGGTCTCCCGGGTAGCCGACTCCGCCGAGAAAGTGGAAAAGGCTACGAACAAGCTGGGCGAGGTCTCCATGAACATCGGGGCCAAGGCCGCCTCGGAAGAGGTCATGAAGGCCTTCGCCAACGCCTATCCCTTCATGGAGGTCAGCGGCGACGTGACCATGGCCTGGATGCTCCTGTGGCGCGCGCGTGTAGCGGCCCAGAAGCTGGAGAGCGCCAAGAAGAAGGACGTCCCCTTCTACGAGGGCCAGATCAAGACCATGGAATACTTCGTGAACTCCGTACTGCCCATCACCCTGGGCAAGATGGATCTCATCAACAACCTTGACGCGACCGCGGTGGAGATGGAAGAAGACCACTTCGGCGGCAAGTAACCTCGCGCCCGGCTGCGGAGACGCCCGTTCTCCGCAGCCGGATGCGCCAAATGCGGAACAAGGATCGCGATCATGGAACACGCACTCATTCCCCCGGCGGAGATCGCCATCCTGGGCATCCCCGGGATGGTTCTCGCGCTGCTCATCTCCGTTGTCGGCATCGCCGCCTTCGGCTACATCATTGCCAGGCGCCTCATCCCCCTGGCCAAGGGCGCTTCCGATCCCCGCTTCGACCGCTTCCCCACCCGGATCAAGAATGTGCTCCTCTATTGGCTGGCCCAGTACAAGCAACCCCGTTACCGCCTCGCCGGGATCCTGCACATCGTCATCTTCATCGGCTTCCTCATCCTGGCCATACGCTCCATCAGCCTGGTCATCATCGGCATCTACCCCGAATTCGTCTTTCCCGGCCTGGACGGCACCGCCGGAACGATCTACGGCGTGCTCAAGGACTACGCCGCCACAGCGGTGCTCATCGCCTGCGTCATCGCCGGAGTGCGACGGGGCTTCTTCAAGCCGGACCGCTACAAGGTGCCGGCCAAGTACGGCAAGGAGCACACCTGGGAGGCCATCTTCGTCCTGGGCCTCATCGGCGGCCTCATGGTCTTCGAGAGCCTCTTCGAGGCCACCGCGGTCGCGGCCCAGGTCCAGCAGGGCGCAGGCGCGGAGCTCATCGCTCCGCTCAGCCTGGGCTGGCTCTTCAGCGTGGTCCTGGGCCAGGTCCCGGTTCCTGCGCTGCAATCCATGCACGCCGCGTCCTATTTCCTCCACGATATCGTTTTCTTCTTCTTTCTGTGTTATCTGCCCTTCGGCAAGCACTTCCACGTGATCAGCTCCATCTTCAACGTGATCTTCTCCAAGCTGGATCGCGGCCGGATCAAGCCGGTCCAGTGGGGGGTGAGCGACGAGGAGCTGGACAACCTGGACGCCTTCGGGGTGCGCTATCTGGAGGACTTCACCTGGAAGCACATGCTCGACTTCTACACCTGCGTGGACTGCGGCAGGTGCTCGGACAACTGCCCGGCCAACGCGGTGGGCCGCCCGCTCTCCCCGCGCTTTATCTCCATCAAGGCCCGCGACGAGATGTTCGACCGCTTTCCCGTCCTGGGCGAGATCAAGCCGCGTGAGCCCCTCATGGGCCGTGTCTTCGAGGAGGACGCCATCTGGTCCTGCACCACCTGCGGCGCCTGCGAGGAGGAGTGCCCGGTGATGAACGAGTACATCGACAAAATGGTCGATCTGCGCCGGGCCATGGTGGAAGAGGGCCAAGTGCCCCAGTCCCTGCAGAAGCCGCTCGGGGCCCTGGAAAAACGCGGCAATCCCTACGGCAAGACGGAGAAGAAGCGGCTGGAGTGGACCCAGTCCCTGCCCGAGGAGATCCAGGTCCGGGTGGCCGGATCCAAGGACCAGCCCGCGACCCTCTACTTTCCGGACAGCGCCACGTCCTTTGATGAGCGGCTCCAGGACATCGCCCGCTCCAGCGCCACCATCCTGCACTACTGCGGGGAGGACTTCGGCATCCTGGGCAAGGCGGAGCGCGACAGCGGTCACGAGGTGCGCCGCTTCGGGGAGGAGATGCTCTTCCAGACCCTGCGCGACGCCAACACCCAGGCCATGGACAAGAGCGGAGCCCAGCGGGTGGTCACCTCCGACCCCCATGCCTACAACGCCTTGACCAAGGACTACGAGAACATCCCCCCGGCCCAGCACATGAGCCAGTACATCCTGGAAAAGATCCAGTCCGGCGCGATCAAGCTGAGGCCCATGCAGGAAGAGGCATCGGTGGTCACCTATCACGATCCGTGTTACATGGGGCGGCACAACCTCCTCTACGACACCCCGCGCCGGATCCTGGACGCCATTCCGGGCCTCACCCGCGTGGAGATGGAGCGCAGCCGGGACAGCTCCTTCTGCTGCGGGGGCGGAGGGCTCATGCTCTTCTACGAGCCCCCGGAGGAGGAAGAGCGCATGGGCCAGAAGCGGGCCCGGATGATCGCCGAGACAGGCGCTGATCTCGTGGTCAGCTGCTGCCCCTTCTGCCTGACCAACCTGGAGGACGGGATCAAGACCAGCGGCATGGAGGGCAAGGTCCGGATCATGGACCTCACCGAGCTCGTGGCCCGGCATCTGGACTGGGATCAAACAGAAAGCCCGGAAGCTGCAGAGTCCACAGGCTCGAGCACATGACGGGCAACACCTAGAACAGGAGACAGTGAACCCCAACAACCCGGAGGTGGAGCTATGAATATCCTCGTATGCGTCAAGCGGGTTCCCGATCCCGCGGAGAACGAAATCGAGATAAGCAGCGACGGGAGCGATATCGAGCGCGAGGACCTGGTCTACTCTGTCAATGAGTGGGACAACTACGCCGTGGAGGAGGCCATCCAGATACGGGAGCAGCACGGCGGAAGCGTCACCGTGGTCAGCGTGGGCGAAGAGGAGTCCGAAGAGGTCCTGCGCCGCGAGATGGCCATGGGCGCGGACCAGGGCATCCTGGTCTCCGACGACGCCTTCGAGGGCTCCGACGGCCGCGGTATCGCCACCATCCTCAAGGCCGTCGCGGAAAGCGGCGACTACGACCTCATCCTCACCGGCGCCCAGAGCGACGAGGGTGCGGCCCAGATCGGGGGCATGCTCGCGGCCATGCTGGATCAGCCCTACGCCTCCCTGGTCAACGAGATCCAGGTCCAGGGCGGAACCAAGCTGCAGGTGGGCCGCGAGATCGAGGGCGGCAACCAGGAGGTCAGCGAGATCGAGCTGCCCTGCGTCCTCTCCATCCAGTCCGGGATCAACGAGCCCCGCTACGTGGGCATCCGGGGCATCCGCAAGGTCTCCGGGGTGGAGATCCCGGAGAAGGAGGCCTCGGACCTGGGCCTGTCCGAGGACCAGGTGGGCCAGAAGGCGGCCCGGGTCAAGCGCGTGGACTACTTCCATCCCGAGATGGGCGAGGGCGCCGAGATCCTCGAGGGAAGCACCGAGGAGGTCGCCGAGAAATTGGTTGAGCTCCTCAAATCCAAAGGAGGGATGAAGTAATGAGTCGCCAGATCTTTGCCTATATCGAGCACAACGACGGCGCCGTGGAGGACTCCGCGTTCGAGCTGATCAAGGTCGCGGAACAAATGGACCCCCAGGCCCAGGTCACCGCCCTGCTCTTCGGCAGCGGCCAGGAGCTGGAGGACGCCTGCCAGCACGCGGCGAGCATCTATCCCCAGGTCTGGAAGGTGGACAAGCAGGAGCACAGCTATCCCAACGCGGAGCTCATCCGGCCCCAGTTGGTGAACCTCCTGCCCGCGGACGCCGTGGTCCTGGCCCCCTTCGACACCTTCGGCATGGACCTTACCCCTGGTCTGGCCATTAAGCTGGATTCAGCCCATGTTTCGGACATCGTGGGCCTGGACGGCGTGGACGGCGACACCCTCAAGGCGGTCCGCCAGGAATACGGAGGCCAGGTGCACACCCACGTGCACTGCGACCTCTCCGGCGGTGCCGTTCTCTCCGTTCGCGGCGGCGTCTTCCCCGCGAGCGAGGGCGGCCAAGAGGGCCAGGTCGCGGACAAGACCTCAGATGCCGGAGAGGTGCAAGCCGGCCGCAGGTTCCTGGAGGTCCGCGAGGCCGAGGTGGGCGAGGTGGACATCACCAAGGAGGACATCCTCGTCTCCATCGGCCGCGGCATCGAGGAGGAGGACAACATCGAGATCGCCCAGGAGCTGGCCGAGGCCATGGGCGGCGTGGTCTCCTGCTCCCGTCCGGTGGTGGACGCCAAGTGGATGGAGAAGTCCCGGCAGGTGGGCACCTCGGGCATGACGGTCAAGCCCAAGATCTATCTGGCCATGGGCATCAGCGGCTCCTTCCAGCACATGGGCGGAGTCAAGGGCAATCCCTTCATCGTGGCGGTGAACAAGAACGCCAGCGCCCCCATCTTCCAGGTGGCCCACGTGGGCGTGGTGGAGGACATGCTCGAGTTCGCCCCGGTGCTCACGGAAAAGATCCAGGAAATGAAATAGCCCTCTATCCAATCAGGCCGGCTGCGGCGTTCTCCGCAGCCGGCTCCTTTCTCCCATGCCGGACACCAGCCTCGATCTCCATCTCACGCGGCGCTGCATCTCCACCGAAGCCAAGCGGGCCTACGAACAAGCCCTGTCCGACTCTTTCCGCTCCCCCGGTTCCGCAGAGCTGGAGAGCCGGGTCGAGCTCCTGAAGGATCTCCTGGAGCGAGTGGATCTGCCCGGCCTGCGCGCGGCCCATCCCGAGCTCCGCGCCGGCGGCGGGCCAGTCCGGATC
>JAIPEP010000101.1 GCA_021737085.1 Desulfohalobiaceae bacterium
TCTTCGTCTTTCGCGACGTCACCGAGGCCTACCGCCAGGAGGAAGCGCTACGGGAAAGCCAGCGCTCCATGCAGACCCTGCTCTCCAATCTGCCGGGCATGGCCTATAGATGCTCCAACTCCCCGGAACGAGCCATGGAGTTTGTGAGTCAGGGCTGCGAGGAGCTTCTGGAATGCTCCGCCCAGGATCTGACCTCCAGCTGGGGCGTGAACTACGGAGATCTGATTAACACCAGGGACATTTTTTCCGTTCAAGTGCAGATCCGGGAGGCGATCAATCAGAATCGGGCATTTCGCCTGGAATACCGCGTGACCACGCAAAGCGGTCAACAGAAATGGGTCTGGGAGCAGGGACGCGTTGTTGAGGCCAATGAACGGGGAAAAGAGGTGCTCGAGGGCTTCATCACCGATATCACGGAACACAAAAGCTTCCAGGAAAGACTGAACTATCTGAGCTTCCACGACTCCCTCACCGGCCTATACAACCGCAACTTCTTCGAGGAGGAAATGAACAGGTTGGGGGACGGCCGCCACACCCCGGTGGGGATCCTCATCTGCGATCTGGACGGATTGAAGTTCGTCAACGACACCCTGGGACACCAATCCGGCGACGAGATGCTGATGAACATAGCCGGTCTCTTGAGGGACAATTTCCGCTCCAGCGACATTCTCGCCCGGATCGGAGGAGACGAATACGCCATCCTCCTCACGGAGACCACGCAGCAGGAAGTGGAGCACATGACGCGAAGATTGAAACGCTCCATCGAGGAATACAACAAGCAAAAACCACGGATTCCCCTCTCCCTGTCCATGGGTCACGCGGTGACCGAGACTGGTCCCGCGGACATGCAGGCCCTGTTCCGCGAGGCGGACAACCGGATGTACCGAGAAAAGATCCAGAGGGAGTCAAGCGCCCGCAACTCCGCGGTGCAGGCCCTGATCCGGGCCATGGAGGCCAGGGACCTCCTCACCGAGGGGCATTGCCACCAGCTTCAGCACCAAGTCGCCGCCCTGGGCCGTGCAATGGGCCTAGCCGAGGACCGCATCAACGACCTGGTCCTGTTCGCTCGCTTCCACGATCTGGGCAAGGTGGGAGTCCCGGATCGCATCCTGTTCAAGCCCGGCCCCCTGACAGAGGAGGAAATGCGGAAGATGCGCAAACACAGCGAAACCGGCTGCCGCATCGCCCAATCCGTGCCCGATTTGGCGCCCATAGCCGAATGGATCCTGAAACACCATGAACGATGGGACGGCCGGGGCTATCCCCAGGGCCTGCAAGGAGAGGAGATCCCCCTCTGCTGTCGCATTCTGGCTGTTGCGGACGCTTTCGACGCCATGATCAGCGACCGGCCCTATCGAAGGGCCATGTCCCGCGAAGCGGCAATCGACGAATTGCAGAGGCACGCTGGAACCCAGTTCGATCCGACTGTGGTGGCCAGGTTCCTGGAATTACTCCGCGACGGCGTCGATTCCCGGTAGGGCCGCCACTTCTCTCGGAGTCCCGGCGCAAGATCGCTCCGAACCTTTCAAGAATGGTATGCTTTTTGCTTACCATCACCGTGGGCAATGCGCGGCAAGCTCCTTGGAGCTGTGCACTGTGAACCGTAAGGGGAACGGTTTGGACCGAGCTAATGCGACCCAGCCCCTCGACCGATAACAGGGGGAGGGCTTCCCTCGGCGGATTCATTGAACCGACAACCGGGGCCAGCAAAGGATTGCCCCAAATCGGCCGGAATGGATTTTTCCTCGTGACACCGAAAATCGGAACCCGTGCCAGGACAAGGGATATTATGCAGAGGGTGAGCGTCAACAAGGCGACTCCGGGTATGGTTCTGGAGGACGATGTCCGGGATCAGAAGGGTCGCTTTCTGTTCAAGGCGGGGCAGTCCATAACGGATAAGCATATCCGTATTTTCAAGATTTGGGGCGTAACCGAGATCTGGACTGAGAACGAACAAAGCGGGAAGGAGGAGGCCGCCAGAGAAGACGCCTCCATTCCGGAAGAGACCCTTGACCGCGCGGAGGATCTGGTTCGGGAGAGCTTCCGGGATAACTCCCTTGAAGATCCCTTTATCGGTGAATTGTATCGCATCTGCGTCGAGCGTACCGCCCAGTCGCTCCACAATGACTGGATCCTCCCAGCTGAAGACAAAACTCGCTCCGGGAAAGGCGACGCACCTGAAACGCCACCCCGGGCGGAGCCCAGAAACATCACCATTCCCGGCTTGGTGAGCGATCGACTCAAGCTGGCCACCCTGCCCAATATCTATTACAAGACCCTGGAGGCGGTGCACGACCCCTCCATGTCCCTGGCGGACATCGCGGACATCGTGAGCACGGATCCCAGCCTCTCGGCCAAGATCCTCCAACTGGTCAACAGCAGCTTCTACAGCCTGTTGAAGAAGGTGGACACCCTGACCAGGGCCCTGGCCCTTATCGGGACCAATCACTTGATGACAATTGTCACCGGGGTCTCGGTGATGTCCATCTTCAAGAAGAGCTCATCCACAATCCTGAGCATGAACGAATTCTGGCAGCACAGCATCGGCTGCGGGATTATCGCGCGCATGCTGGCCAGCTACGTGCCCGGAGTGGTCAATTCCGAGCGCTACTTCGTGGCCGGGCTGCTCCACGACATCGGCCGCCTCATCATGGTCCAGAACGCGCCCAGACAGATGCAGTCCGTCTTCCACATCGCGGAGCGGGAGGATCTCCCGCTGTTTGAAGCCGAAAAAAGGCACCTGGGATTCGATCATACCGAGGTGGGTGAATATCTGGCCCACAAGTGGAACCTCCCCCTGTCCCTGAAAAAGATGATCCGCTACCACCACGAACCGGAGCTCGGCTCCCGGGAAATGGACCCTGAGATCATTTATGTGGCCAATTTCCTGACCACCGCCCTGAGATGCGGATCCAGCGGAGAGGACAAGATTCCCTCATTCAACTCCGGTGCCTGGATGGATCTCTCCTTGAGCCCCAGCGTGCTGGAGCCTGTTGTTATCCAATTGAACCACCAGTTGAAGGAAACGTTCGAGCTGATTTATGGACATCATTAACTCCTATTCCTCCAAGGAAAACCACATCCAGCATCTGGAGAAGGTGGTCCAGGAAAGCCTGGACGCTCTGGAGCTGTGCGCCTATTTCGAGAAAAGGCAAAGCCCCCTGAACCAGTTCAACAGCCGCGAGGAGATATTCGACAACGCTGTAGCCACCCTGCAAAAAGTATTTCCCATCAAGTTCTACGGAGTCTACCTGGTTGAGGAAAACAGCCTCGATCTTTATCTTGCTCAAAGCAGCTCGAATAGCTCCAGCTCCTATCTGCAACAAAACTTGGAAAGCTTTATTGACAATGGCACGGTTGCATGGACCCTAAGAGAAAATCGTACGGTTGTTTCCTTTTCCTTTGATCATAAATACGTAGTCCTTCTTCATGCACTGGACACAAACCAAAAAACACACGGCCTAACCGCATTCTTTCTGGAAAGACACACTACAGCAATTACCAGTTGGAACTCGATTCTCCTGACTATCATGATGCGTTCAACAGCCTATGCCTATGAGAACTTCACCCTGTACAAGCAGCTGGATAATCAAAACAACAGACTGAACGGAACAATCGAACAGCTCAATACCGAAATAGTCAAGAAGGAGCAAGTGGAGAAACAACTCCGCGATTCCGAGACAATTTACCGAAACATTTTCGAAAACACTGGCAACGCCACAATAATCATAAGTCACGATGGAAACATCCTACTGGCCAACTCCCAGTTCATTTCCTTTTCCGAACATTCCAAGGAGGAGTTGGAAAACGGAAAGAATATTTTCGACTTCTTTCCCCAAGAGAACCATGTCCAGTCCATAAAGAAGATCTTGTCCGATCCGTCCCATCAGCCACGGGGAAGAGCCCGGGAGTATCTCTTTCAAGGCAAGGAACAACGGGAACGATTCGTTCTGCTGTACATCCATTCACTAGGGATCGACAACAAATATATCGTTTCCTTCTCCGACATTTCCAAGATCAAGCAGGCCGAGCAGGAGCTCAACTTCCAGGCCTATCACGACACACTGACCCATCTGCCCAACAGGGCCCATCTGGAGGAACGGCTGTCCCAGGCGATCAAGAAGTCCTATCTCCAGTCCAATTACAATTACGCCCTCCTGTTCGTGGACATCGACCGCCTGAAGATCATCAACGACACCATGGGCCACCCGGCTGGGGACACCATGATCCAGCAGGCAGCCCATCGGCTGCAGCGCTGTGTCCGCGACGTGGACACCGTGGCCCGGTTCGGGGGGGACGAATTCGTCGTCCTGTTGGAGGGAGTGCACACGACCCAGGAGTGCGAGATCGTATTGCAGCGCATCTACAGGGAATTCTACTATCCGCTTGAGATTCTGGGCCGGGAGCTCATGATCACCCTGAGCGTCGGCATCTATGTGGGAAACCACGAGCTGCTTCCCTCGGAGGAAGTCATCCGATGCGCGGATCTGGCCATGTATCAGGCCAAGCAACAGGGCAGGAACAAGTATCTGTATCACGACGAACGGGAGAGCAAGCAGGAAGAGAACAAGCTCTACATCGAAAACGAGTTGAGCAAGGCCATTCAGAGCGAGGAGATATTCCTCAACTACCAGCCCATTCTCAATCTCCAAAACGGCGCAATATACGGGCTCGAAGTCCTGACCCGATGGAAACACCCCGAACGGGGGGTCATTTCCCCCGGAAGATTCATCCCCATAGCCGAGAACACCGGCCTTATGATCCCTCTAGGGAGAAAGATCCTGGAGATGGCCTTCGCCCGCTTCCATGACTGGCTCAAAGCCTATCCCCAATTGAAGGATATCTTTCTCTGCCTCAACCTGTCCGTTAATCAATTGCTGCACAGCGACATCGTGGAGGATATCCGAAATATTGCCGACAGAACCGGCATGCCCCTGGACAATATCCATCTGGAGATCACTGAGAGCGTGTTTATCGACGAAGCCAAATACGCCTCATCGGTGATCAATCAATTCAAGAACAAGGGTGTCCACATTTCCATCGACGACTTCGGAACCGGATATTCCTCCTTGCGCTATCTGGACCAGTTCGCCATCGACTTGATCAAGATCGACAAGGAGCTAGTGCAAAAGATCACCACTCAGGAAACGAGCAAGTACATCGTGGAATCCATGCTATCCCTGAACGAAAAACTGAGCATTCAGGTCGTCGCCGAAGGCATCGAGGACGAGGAGCAGCTCGGGACCCTGCAAGGTATGCACTGCCACCTGGGACAGGGCTTTCTGTTCTCCAAACCCATGCCAGCCGAGGAAATCGAGCCATATTTCGCCCAGGATCTTACCAACTGCCTGAACTACGATCCCTTCTTGAGGCAATGCAAGTATTCCACGGATCAGCCCCCGGCTCCCTCTCCGACTCCGAGTTAAACAATGCCCCGAAACAGCCGACAAGATCGGGAGAGAGGACCCGGATACCGCTTGTCATGAGCTGGATTTCCCGCTACCTGCGACGAACCGAAGAGAACCGCTTGACTGAGGGAAAATTCCAGCCGAACCTTTTTCCCCGGGATTTTTCCGATCAAGGACGATGCCATGGACAACGGATTCAACCCCATTGCCGGTCACCGCTTGGACCAGGCCTCAATGGAGGCGCGCTCAACAGACAGCTCCGGGCAATCCCCCAACCGTGATTTCGAGGAGCTGTTCCACAGGGTCGCCTCCGAACGTGGCATGAGCTCCCGGGAAAAGCGGGAAGGTCTGGTACGACTGGGGACCATCACGGAAGAGACGCCAACAGTCTCCCATATGTTGATGCAATATTCCGGAGACAGTGAGCAGTGCTGGGACATCGTCCACGATCCGGTCAACAGGGACAAGCCCTTCCGGGATATGTCCCGCGGGGAGACCGTCTGGCTGGACCCCGGGAGCAAAGAAATCGTATTTGGAGAGAATCCCGGCGCGGAACCGAATGCAGCCCATGGGTCCCCCTCCCCTGCTCCGGACACCGTCTCCGACCTGTTCCACGATGAGCAATCCCGAACAAGCGGAATGCCCACCCTGTCCACGGGAAATCTGAACCAAGCGGTGACCAGCTATTCCGGAACGCCCTACAGCAGGCTCGATTGCTATGAGCTGGTTGTTCAGGGACTCAAGGACATGGGAGTGGACTACTCCGGCAGGAAGGGGCTTCAGCATCAGCTCATGCAAAGGGCCAGGCAGGAAGAGCGCGCCCCGAACGCCTATCTCACCGGCGAGGGACTGATCCGCTCCCTCGGCTCGAGGGTCTTCCAGCAGGATGTATCCGGAATCAGCCACCCCGAGGGAACGGCGCGGGAGCTCATGCGATCCCTGGGCAACAGGCTGGAGCCGGGCATGATCCTGTCCCTGTCCACGCCGAGCGGGGGGCACACCGGCGTAATATCCCGCAAGGACGGCCAGTGGACCTTTATCAACTCCGGCAGGATCCAGCACGCGGTTGACGGGGAGAACATCCGCCACGGGGTGGCAGAGGAAGACCTGCATTCCGAGCTGGCGGGGTGGCTGGAACGGGCCGGGGAAAAGGGACAGAGCCTCTCCATCAGTGTGGGTAGATTGAGCCCGGACAAGCTCAGCCGCTTTACGGATCCGCAAGAGGGCCTGAGCACAACCGCCTGATTTCCCTCCATTCAAGCATTCCTGAGTTTCCCGGGTGAAGGCTCGAGGAAAGCTCAGGAAATACCCTTCCCGCCTCTGCCACGGGCGCCTCAATTAGCGGCTGAAGAAGAGGCGGCTCACAACGCATTCCGGCATTTCCGGGGATAATAAAGATCCTGGTGAGTCCCACAGCATCTCCGCCCAGACCGGCTCGCGCCATTTTCATGCTTCGTTGTGTCCGGGTTGGCCCGGGAATGATGGTTGTATGGAAAGGTATGGTGCTCGGAAGAGCAACAGGCCTTCACGGCCTGTTGCCGGGCTGCTGGGCGTGCGCCGGGAGGTGCGGCGCACGCGAAAAATGTGAGATGAGGCTCAAGGCAGGGGGGTGCGCACGGAGTATTCCGTATTCTCCAGAACAATCTGCACGGCTCGCTGCGTCCGAGGGACGTAGATCACGGGGGCCACCAGATTGAGGGTGACGCTTTGGTCCGAGTGCACGGTGATCATGGTCAGGGTGCAATGGTCCTCCTCCCGTCCCATGCCGAGAACCTGGGCCTCCTGCCCTCCCAGGGATATCCCGTACTCCGGAAAATAGCGCCGGGGATCCACCAGGAGAAAAGCGACCCGGGAATCCTCCAGGCTCTGCAGGCAGACCAATGGATCGTCGCTTGCAGTGGGCATGACCATGAACTCGCGAAGCGACTCGAACCCCAGGAGCCCCTTGGGAAAAAGGACGGTCTTGTCCGGGTGGTAGTCCACATCACCGAAACGGGTCCGCACGGTCTTCATTTGTCTCCCTTGCGGTCCAGAATCGTTTGGCTCAAGGTTTTGTAGTCCGATACATTCCATTGCAGAGCTTCCTTGTTTTCCTGGCAGATACGCTGATAGACCTCTTCCCTGTGGATCGTCTGATCCTCCGGGGCCTCGATTCCCAGTCGAATCCTGCCTTCCTTGTTTTCCAGGATCCTCACCCTGATCTCATCGCCGATGACGATGCCCTCGCCCGTCTTTCGAGTCAGAACCAGCATTCCGCCCTCCCTGGCGTTTGCAAATCAGCCGGCCCCCGTCCCTGGGAGCCTACATATAATTAAGGATGGAAATCTGGGCCATCCGCGACGTCACGCTCAAGGCGGCCTTGAGCGCGGTCTCCCGCTGCACGATCTGCGAGGAGGTCTCGGCGATGTCCGCATCCTCGTACTTGCCCAGAATCTGCTTCAAATCGTTCTCCGCCTTGGCCTTGGCGTCGATGGATGTTTCCACGCGGTTCATGTTGATCCCCATCTCTCCCCTGAATTTGCGGAATCGGGTCAT
>JAIPEP010000102.1 GCA_021737085.1 Desulfohalobiaceae bacterium
TCGCGGGAGCCCAGGCCGATCCTTCGCCGCGCCCCGGAGAGGGCGGCAAAGAGCCCGCTCTTGAGCAGGCCCTGCAGGTCCAGGACCAAATCGTAATCCCCCAGTCGCAGGGAACGGAGCAGGTCCCGGACCTCACCGCCCGTCCGCCTAAGGCGCGCCTTTTTCAGGCTCTCGCGCCACCTTTGTCTGGGCCAGGCCAGGACCCGGTCCAGACTGGGGCAGCGTTTGAGGAGCCCGACGGCCTCGCTCTGGGCCAGCCAGTCGATCTGGGCCGCTGGATAGGCCCGCCGCAGCGCCGCGGCCACGCCGGAAGCCATGGCGATGTCTCCGATGGCGCTCAGTCGGACAAGGAGAATGGAGCGGGGGGGCATCGATTCACCATGGAGTGCTTTTCAGTCCCGTGGGGCAGGTAGTTGACAAGGACCCGAATAGAGAAAGACGGACCGCTGCCCTCATTCGTAATTCGGGGGGCGAGTGGACAAGGGCTCGGGGCGGCCCATCCCTTTCATCCACAGGGTTTATGCTCGGCAAGAACAATGCCTGGTGAAGCCTTATGGGTCCCCAATCGCAATTGTTCTGATGTATGTGATGCTGATCCTGGGATTCGCTCGGCGAGGGACTAGCACGTCCCTACATCATTGCGTGCATTGGGGTCAAAAATGGTCCGCTCAACACAAGGGATTGTCCCGACCATCATGCTTCCGGATCTGCCCTGGCCCAACAAGTTTGTCCATCAAGGCCGGAATATGGCCTGTCGCGACTCCTTTGACAGCTCAAGGGGGTAAGCCAGAAGAATGGTCTTCTTACCCTCCATACTGAGCATCTGGGGCTTCGTGTTGAGGCAGATAAAGAGCTCAAGACTCCCGTCGTTGTCGATATCGCCAAGTCCATAATCCTGCACTGACCCTTTGACGGTCCGGGTCTTCCACGCCGTGTCCAGGCCGATCCCGTCCCAATACAGGCTGTGGATCGCGCCCCTGGAATAGTTGCGCTGATTGGCTAGGAACCGGGAATAGGAAGCCTTGCTCTGGTTGACCACAAGCTCGAATTCGCCGTCCGCATCCAGATTGCAGGGGATCAGCCTCGTGGGAAGAAAATAGTAGCTCGGGGGATCCTCTCGGCTGTCCTCTAGACCCGGCAAGCTGGTCTTCTTCTGGATTCTGATCTCCGATCCGGCGTACGCCTTTTCCGTGGCAGCCTCCATCTCACCGTCGGAATCATAGACCCGGAGATGAGTCGAGGAGTCTGCGACAATGACCTTGTATTCATCCTTTTGGGGCAGATAAGCGAAGTTGAAGATATTGGCCGCATCTGGAAGCTGCAACCTTCGCTCCAGCTTGTATTTCCCGGATTCTTCTTCCACAAGGCTAACCCCGTTGGTAAACGTCCCGGGTGCTTTCAGCTTCTGGCCCACGAGGCGGGGGGCATATTCGGGAGGAATGCGCGCCACGCGAAAAAGAAGATTGATCTCCTTGTCCACGACACTAAACTCTCCCCCCCGAAAGGACAGAATAAAGGAACGGGGTCTCTTGTTGCGCAGGGCGGAGACCACGATTTTGCGGGATTCGTCGGAATCGGGGGCTGAAAGGTCCAGGGTCAGGGCCTTGATCCGGCTTCCGGCTTCAAAGGTCGCCAGGTGTTCCAATCCGGAGTCACGCATCACAAAGGCTTTGACCGCATGCTCTTGCAGGAGGAAGATCTCCTGCCTGCCGTCCCCGTTCGCATCCCCTACGCGCATTCTCTGGGCGGAAAAGGGCAGCTCTGGGCTCCGCCAGCGATTGGTCTCCTTCTGCCTCGTTTCTGTCTGCTCGAACTGAGGATTGAGCTTATTCCGCGCCGTGTCCTTCTGTACTTTTTCCCGTTGCTTGAACCGGGAGTTGAGTTTTTCGGGGTCTTTTTCCTTTACTTGTTGATCCTCGATTTCGACCCGCTCCTTCTCGGCCACGGTCTTCCCTGCCGACGCTTTCTCCTTGGGACCAACGCCGAGCTCCTGCTTGACGTCCTCTATCATGTCATCCAAACGGGGGATCAATTTGTCCAGCGACATCTGGGAGGTGCGCGTTATAAGCTTGCCCTCCCGGCTCAAAATCTTAAAGCTCAGGCTAGACTGCTCCTGCATCATGGTCACATCCCCGTAGACCAGGTAGTCCAGATCCAATTCCTTGCAAAGCTCGCGCGCCTTGGTTCGGGAGAGTCCTCCCGCCTTGTCCAGCTGCGGCGCATCTTTGGGTTGGAGCTTTGTTTCGCTGCTCAGGCGCGAGGTGACCATGCTCTGGATGCCGTCACTCAAATAATGGTATTTTTCCGGAGCGTGCATGGTGAAGGGGGCGACGGCAAAGCTTTGGGCTGCGGCGGCGGAACCGGCCATGCCCAGGAAACAGCAGACGAGGACGAGGCAAAGGATGGAGCGCGGATGCATAGACTTTCCTTTATCCTGATGTATGTTGCGGGGCCACGGGGCTATTTCGTGGCAAAAGATTGACGAATCAGTTGAGCCCATTTGCTGCGGCAGCCCCCTCGGAGGCTAATCAATATTTAATTTTCCTATCATAAAGCGCCTCTGAAGGCAAAACTCATTCTAGGAAGACGGTCTCAGAGTTGTCCGAGCTCCCTCTTTTTGCGCACTAACGCAAGGCGTTCCCCCCGGCCCTTTCGATTCAGGGCTGCAAACTTAAAACTTTGTACTTAAATGCGTTGCTGGCTTGTCAGTTCCCGGCACTGAGCCCGATTCCTTGCTCTCAACCCTATGGTAAAAATTCTTGAACATAACACTTGACAAAAAAGTCCATCCTCTGTAGAAATACAAAAAGTTGAACAGTAAAAAAATTTGTATTCATCTTTTTTTCTTCCGTGCTTCCGAATTCAGGGACTTTCTGGCCTCATAAAGGAGGACACGAACAAAGTGAATGGGCGTCAGGCGGATAGAAATAACTTGCTTGTGGAACTCTAAACACCAAATTCGGCAAGGAGGAGAGGTATGAAAAAGATCATTGCACTGGTAGCGGCTGCCGCTTTTGTGCTGTCTTGGGCCGGCATGGCCTCGGCTGCGCACGAGGGGCGTGCCAATCTGTCGACCTCGGGCTATCTTCAATTCGGCGTTGGCTTCGGGGAAAACGAAAACTTTCAAGAAGAAGGCGACGACAATTTTACCGCAGACCAGCGTCTACGCCAGTATTTCGATTATGTGGCCAGCGAGAACCTCTCGGCCACCGTGGGCTACGAGTTCAACAATGTATGGGGTAGCGGAGACGCCCATGTAGGCGCGGACGCCGACAGTCAGCTTCAGCTCAAGCGGGCAATGGTGGAGTTCACCTGGCCTGAAACTGAAGCCACAATGACTGGCGGAATTCAGTTTATCGCCCTGCCTAGCGTTGCCATGGGGTCCAACCCCGTCTTGGCTGGAGACATGGCCGGTGTGACCCTCAGCACGCCCATGGGCGAGACGGCTGACTTGACCGTGGGTTGGAGCAGGGGCTACGACAACACCACAAATAATGCCTCTCCCGGCCTGGACAGCTTCTTCGCGGCTCTGCCCGTCAATATGGATGGGATGAGCATGGCCCCCTTCGCTATGTACACGGTTATTGGTCAAAACACGAATGCGACTGCTTTGACCACTGCACCCACTGACTACAGGTCCGGCTTCGTCACTCCCAACGGCCAGCTCAGCCTTGGCAATGACAACGCGAACGCCTACTGGCTGGGATCCAACTTCGAGATGACCATGATGGATCCCATCGGGGTCAAGGCCAGCTTCATCTACGGCTCCCTGAACACGGACCAGGAAGTCAATGAGCGCGCCGGTTGGTATGCCGACCTTTCCGTGGACTACGAGATGGAAGCCATGACTCCTGAATTCTTCGCCTTCTATTCCTCCGGCGAAGACGACGACGCGGCTGACGGAAGCGAAGTCATGCCCTACGTCTTCAACGACGGCCTGACCAGCCAAGGGCCTTCCATGATGATCGGTGACATGACCAGTTTGGGTATCACGAGTACAGGGGCTAACCTCCTGCAGTCCAATCCGGTTGGTCTGTGGAGTGCTGGCCTGAGCCTGAAGCACATTCAGCTGATGGACAAGCTCAGCGCCACCCTGACTGGTGCCTATTATCAGGGCACAAGCGACGACGCTGTCAACAATCCAGCTATTGCCCTGACTGAAGAGGATAGCGCCTGGGATATCACTGCTTCCAGCAGCTATCAGCTCTACGAGGACCTCTCCGCCATCGTCGAGGCGGGCTATGCCAAGAAGGACATGGACAACAACATTGATGACGAGCCTGCCACCAGGTTCGCGGCTGGCTTCAATTACAGCTTCTAGCAAGCTGAATTCATTCGCCTGACGCCGCAACGAGCCGGATCCCCATGGGTCCGGCTTTTTTTGTGTGTGCGCGGACAGGGCGCATGTCATGGAGTTGCAAGCCCTCTCCAGGCCTTGATTACGGTGCCGGGTTAATGGAACAAGTCGTTTTTTTTTCGCGCTTAGTTGCTGATACCGATGAGCTCTGAGGAAAGAACAATCCGGGAGATTATCAATCTGAAGGCGCGGGCTGGCGCGGAGCGATTCCGAGCCGATCAGCACACTCTATCACCTCCATGGGCAAAGCTCGGAATGCCGAAGGCACCAATGTATGGATTGATTGAGCTGCGGCGACTTTCCCCGACAGTTTGAAAGGAACGAGACCCGGGGTTTCTTTGCAAAAATTCAAAAGAGCCCATGCCCAGGGGTGGGGAAGGCTCGATCATGGTAGCGGGGGTTGAACTGTTCCTCGACTGGCAGGATCTTGTATTTCTCGGAATCCCGTATCCTTTGCACCGAGGCGTATCCCGGGGTGTAGATAAAGGCACAGACATCGCCGGGGGTGAGATTCGTCTCACCGGAGGAAACGATGGCCCAGAGCTTGGCGTCGAGCTCATCCAGGGTGTCCGCATGCCTTTCGAGCTGCTTTTGGTCCTCCACCTCCTTCCAGCCGCGGGTCGGCTCCAGGCGGACAGGGCCCTCGCGGGGCAGAAAGAGCAGGGCGGAGGGGTTGTACACTGGTCCAGAATACAGGATCCGATAGGTCTCCCCGGAATGCAGCAGTTCCTTCAAATCCAGCTCGATTCCAGCCGAGCCCGGACTGACACGAGTCGCGGGCGGCGGATGGAGCAAAGCCTGGCACCCCGACAGAACCAGGATCGCGATCATAAGCAAACATTTCTTGGCCATGGCACCCTCCTTGGGCCGAGCCGGAATTCCTGGCCCTTTTCCTTTCCGGTGACACACATTTCCCATATGCCTTTCCCGCCGAAACACCGCGCGAATGCAAGCCCGTTTTTCCGACGCTTGAAGCGGTCCGAGGATTCCACGGCGAGCATAACCCCAGCCAGTTCTCGGAACAAGGGGCGCGCAACGAGAAGACCTGGCGAACTGGTGCCTTTTTTTATTGCAACTGACCTTTACGCGGAAAAATGGCGACGGGATTTACGGAATCCACATGATGGTTCAGAAAAAGAGCAAATGATAGCCTCCTCATTCCATAGATCCTGTCAACGTATTCTTTTTTCTGCTTTCTTGCGCCGCGCCTCTGCGCCGCTGCGGGAGCCATTCTTATTCCGCTGTACTGGCCAAAGATTTATTCTTTCGAAATCATGGAAGATGGATAGAAAAACAGAAAAGCCCTGCCAACATCCCCCTCGCATTGACACATTGGGTAACGACCTATTATTATTAAGAATAATTTTCAATATTCTCAGAACAAGGAGACCCGAGATGAAACGCTATCTTCTCCTGGCCTTGGCCCTGCTCCTCCTGGCGGGATGCGCCGGGATGCAGCGGGACGCGGATCGGGATGCCGATTGCAGAGACGCCTTCTCTCCGCACTATGAGGACAGCTATTTCGCCGTGGGTGAGAGCTGCGAGATCAGCGCAGAGCTGTTGGCCGGAGCAACCGGTATCCGGAAAGGATCCAACGACCTGCAGGCGATCCTGCACAACCGCATGGATCAGGACGTGACCGGCGCGAGCCTCGCATTTTCCCTGCTGGGTCCCGAAGGGAAACAAAAGGAGCTTGCTCCCGAGATCCGCGAGGAGCGCGGCGGCCTCTATTCCGTGAACAACCTGCAGCTGCCTGCTTTGGAGGGACGGACCCTGGTCCTGAAGGTGGAGCGAAACACCGTCAAGGACCGCGTGCTTTTCGACCTGGGGGACATGAGCCGCACAGGCGAGGCAGAAGTCGGGCACACCCATGAAGTGATGCACGACATGCGCGAGATTCCCGATGATCTGGACACCTCCCGAAAAGTCACGAGCCAGAAGGGGCGTTTCACGGTCTCCTACAGCATCAAGGACAGGGAGGAGATCCCTCTGGGGGACTTCCACTCCTGGAAGCTGCACATCGAGGAGACCCGGACCGGAGATCCCGTCAACAGGGCCCTCATCGTGATCAATGGGGATATGCCCCGTCACGGACACGGTCTGCCCTCCAATCCCGAGGCGGCCTTCCTGGGCAACGGCAACTATCGTCTGGACGGGCTCAAATTCCACATGCCCGGTTGGTGGCAGCTGGCGCTCACCATCTCCACAGCGAACGAATACGACCGGGCCGTATTCAACTTCATCCTGGACCAATAAGACCGCGGTCCTTTCGTTTGCGCCGCGGTCAGGACCGAAGCGGGGCTTAGCCACTGACCATGCGCCACCTATCCCCTGGGAAACCCTGGATCGCCTGCCTCCTTTTGGCGGGCCTTGTCCTTCTCGCCCTGAACACTGGGGCTGCCATGAATTCCTCCGTGCGCTGGAGCCAGGAAGAGATCGAGACCCTGGAATCCATGGCCCTCATGAGCCTTCCGCCGCTTCCGGACGATCCCTCCAACGCGTACGATACCGATCCCCAGGCCGCCAGACTGGGCGAGCTCGTGTTCCACGACGAGCGCTTCAGCGCCAACGGCGAGGTCTCCTGCGCCTCCTGCCATGAAGAAAACAAGGTCTTTCAGGACGGCCTGCCCAGGGCCGAGGGCCTGGAGGTGGGCCCCAGACGGACCATGCCCCTCATCGGTGTTGCCTACAACGACTGGTTCTTCTGGGACGGCCGCAAGGACTCGCTCTGGTCCCAGGCGCTCGGTCCCATTGAGAATCCTCTGGAGCACGGCATCAGCCGGACGCAAACCGCCTACCTGGTGGCCACTCACTACAAGCGGGCCTACGAGACCGTCTTCGGCGCGCTCCCCGAGCTTCCGGGAGGCTATCCCGAGATCGCCCGGCCCACGAAGGAGAACGCCACCGCGGCCCGTGCCTGGAAGTCCATTGACAAGCACCACCGCGACCTGATCAACGTGATCTACGCCAACATCGGCAAGGCCGTGGCCGCGTACGTGCGCACCATCCTGCCGGAGCCGGCGCCCTTCGACCGCTTCGTCCGGGCCCTGGCCCGGGGGAACAGGGAGAAGGCGAACACCATCCTCAACCCGAAGCAGCAGCGCGGCCTGAAGATCTTCAAGGGCCGCGGGGGCTGCACCTCCTGTCACACCGGTCCCCTGCTGACCAACCAGGACTTCCACGACACCGGAGTGAACGACCTGCCGGAGTCGGTATACGACGCGGGCCGGGCCGAAGGCATCCCCAAGGTGCAGCACGACCGCTTTAACTGCCTGGGAGCGTACTCCGACGCGGGGGAAGGCGACTGCATGGCCCTGCGCTACATGGACACAGCCACCCAAAAATACAGGCAGGCCTTCAAGACGCCCACCCTGCGCAGCGTCACGGACCGTCCGCCCTACTTCCACGCCGGCCAGGCGGAAACCGTGCGGGAGGTCATCACCTTCTACATCGAGGAGAGCGAGGAAA
>JAIPEP010000103.1 GCA_021737085.1 Desulfohalobiaceae bacterium
GCGCTTGATGGACATGGGATTGCGCTCGGCAGAGACCAGCTTCAAGCCGTCGGCATAAATCTTCTGACCCAGGATGGTGGCCGTGGTGGTGCCGTCTCCGGCAACATCGCTCGTCTTGCTGGCCACTTCCTTGACCATCTGGGCGCCCATGTTCTCTACCTTGTCCTCGAGCTCGATCTCCTTGGCCACAGTCACGCCGTCTTTGGTAACGGTGGGGGATCCGAAGGATTTCTCGATGATCACGTTCCGGCCGCGGGGGCCCAGGGTCACCTTAACCGACTCGGCCAGCTTGTCCACTCCAGCCCTAAGGGCCTTGCGCGCTTCTTCGCGGTACTGAATATCTTTAGCAGGCATAGTGCCACCTCCTTTTTTCGTTTGGCGTTATTCCTCGATAAGGGCCAGGATGTCGTCCTCGCGCATTACCAGGTGCTCTTCGTCCTCGATCTGGATCTCTGTCCCGGCGTACTTGTTGAACATGATGGTATCGCCGGCTTTCACGGACATCTCCATGCGCTTGCCGTCGTCAGTAAGCTTGCCCGGGCCTGCGGCCTTGACCTTGCCCCGGATGGGCTTTTCCTTGGCGGTCTCGGGGATGATGATGCCGCCCTTGGTCTTTTCCTCCTCTTCCACACGCTGAACCAGAACCCTATCGTGCAAAGGCTTCAGATTCATAAGCACCTCCTCATTGTTATTGTGATTCGCGGATTGCTGCGATTCCTTCTATTGTTAGCACTCTTTCACGTCGAGTGCTAACACAAGCCCGATATTATACATTACATTCTAAAACGCAATAGTCGATAATGGCTAATAAGAAGCTTAACACTAGCTTAGTGGTTTTTATCAGGGCTTAAAATATTTTTACGAAAGCAAACTTCAGATTTTTTAATATAGCTCTCTTTTTGGACACAATTCATATTCGAAGAGGCGAAGGTGACCTTTTGACTGCTCCGTGCGGAGCAAGGGGTTTCAGGTTCGGTCTGCCCGAGTCGGGACAAGCGCTTGACAGGTAACACTCGCGGTATCTAGGCTTTAGTATAATGCCGGATTGGACTGTGGTTGCGCTGCTTTAGGAGCACGCTCCACTGAGTGTGGCTAGTTTCCGTCCGGAAAGAGGACTTTTCGGAGGGGGACTGGCTACTTTCCGGATGCACGGGAGATCCGTTCCTTTTAACAGGGCAAGGAGGCTGTTATGAGTAAAGTGCGCGGGTTGTGCTTGTTGCTGCTTATAGGCATCCTTTGCGGTCCGGCAACGGCCTGGTCAGGGGATATGCTGGCCAAAGCGGACAGGCTCTACGCCAACGGGACCACGGTCAGCCTCAAGCAAGCAGTTAAGCGCTACAAGCGCGTAGCTGCGGAAAACCCTGAGAGCTACGAGGCCCGCTGGAAAGGGGCCAGGGCCTGCCGCAGCCTCTCCGAGCAGGCCAAGCTGCGAGAGACGGAAAACTGGAAGGACATCTGCGCCGAGTATGGCAAGCAGGGCATGAAGCTGGCCAAAGAAGCGGTGGAATTGAGGCCCCAGGGAGTGGAGGGACACTACTTCTACGGGGTCTGTGTGGGCAGCTACTCCGATGGAGTGAGCATCTTTACCGCCCTGTCCGAAGGCCTTAAGGACAAAACACGGACCCATCTGAAGAAGGCCTACGAACTGGATAAGCGGTACAACGATGCCACTCCGCCCATGGCACTGGGCCGCTACTATGAGGTTCTGCCCTGGCTCGCCGGTCAGGATAAGGACAAGGCCCTGGAATATTATCGCGAGGCCCTGCGCCTTATGCCCGGGGACAGCCCCCATAGGCCCAAGCTCCATGTTTACGCTGGCAGGCTTATGCTGGATCAGGGCGTGGAGGAGAAAAGGGCCAGGCGGCTGTTGCGCGAGGCCGCGGAGTCGAGTGATCCCCACTTCAGCGACAAGGCCCGCGAGATCCTCGAGGAGAACAACTAGCTAGCGGAATCCGATCGCCTGCCCGGGGCTCCTTTCCACCGGGCTTGTAGAGTGTGCTGTTCTCTGCTAGGACTCATGCTTTCGCCGGGTCCTGGCCCGGCTCGGCCGTGCGCAGGCGCCGGAATGCAAGTAACAATGGGGGAGCCATGGTGGCGAAGAAGAGCCACAAGCCCGGGTCGCTCCGCAAGGAGCTGACCGAGGTGGACAGTGAGCTCGTACGCCTTCTTGCCAGGCGGTGCGATCTCTTGGACAGGCACCTGCAGGAGAGGCGCTCCAAAAGCCAGTCCCTGTCCGATCCGGAAATGGAGAAGGGGCTCTGGCATATTTGGCAGGAGGAGAGCAGGGGCTCGGGATTGAATGAAAGGCTCCTTCGCCGGGCCTTTCATCTGCTCAATAGCCTGGCCTACGACCGCACGGAGCGCCCACCGGAAAAGGAATTCCTTCTCCGGCCCCGGACCGATCCCGCGGCAGTCGATCTGGAGGGCCCCCGCGAGCGAATGTTAAGCAGGATGTTCCTCTCTCTGGCTGCGGCCTCCGGTGGATCGCTGCGCCTGGAGCGGCCGGTGATGAACGATGCGCTCTACGATCTGCTCAAGGCCCTGCAGCAGGTTGGAGCCAAGGTCTCCTGGGAGTCTTCCGCTGTTTGGGCCGAGGCCTGGAAGGGAACGGAGTTCAACGCCAAATCCATTTATGCTGGCGGAGATCTACTGAATCTCTATCTCCTCGTCTTTCTGGCCACTCTCCAGCCCGGAAGCTGCAAGTTCACCGGCAGCACCCGGCTGAGGCTTGCCGATTTGGGACCTCTGATGGACCTTTTGCCCAGGCTAGGGGCCCGCGGGGTCTCCATTCTGCCGGGCAACAAAGGGCTCCCCCTGCGTGTGGAGGCCAGCGGAAGCTCTGAGGAGGAGATCCCCCTGCCGGACGATGCTCCCATGGAGCTGGGCGCTGCTCTGGTCCTCTGCTGCGGTTTCTTCCATGCAGCACAGAGGAGAATGCGGCTCACTTGGTCCTCGGGCAGCGGATGGGGCAAGCATCTGGAGCCTGCCTGTGAAGTGCTCGCAGCTTGCGGGGTGGATTTCGCCCTGGAGCCGGGCTGCCTCAGCCTGGAACCGGGTGCGAGGCGGATGCCCCGGCAGCCGGATCTTACCCTGGACCCGGAGCTCGGGGCCTATCTCCTCGCTCTGCCCCGCTTTCTGGGCGGGTGGATCCGCTTAACCGGACGATTCCCTGCAGGCAGCAGCAGGAGGGCCGAAATTACCCGCGTCCTGGGGGCCTTCGATGTATTTCTCCAGGAGCAGGAGGATGCGGTGGTCTCCGGCTGCGGGGAACTGCCCCCCAATCAGCCGGAACTGGATTTGCGCGGAGAGCCCTGGGTTGTGCCTTTGGCCGTATCCCTGGCCCTGGCCGCGGGTGGCGCCAGCCTGCACCTGCCCCAGGGAGAAGGCATGGATTTCGCCGTAGAGTTGGCCCGTACCTTGGGCGCGGAGTTCTCCGTGGACGGGGCCCTGCTGCGGATAGCCTCCTCTCCGGAAAAAACCGAAGAGCGGCTGGAGCTGACCAGCCCCGATTCCGGCTGGAGCATGGCCCTGGCCCTGATCTCCCTGCTCAGGCCCGGTATCGTGCTGCGTAACCCCGGTGAGTTGCACGGGGAGTGGCCTCACTTCTGGACCTTGTACAACGGACTGCCCAGGCCGCAGGAAGCCCTTGCGGACCGGGAGGAAAAGGGGAGGAGCCGTCATGGCTCAAAACGGCGGCGATTCATTGTGGAGTGAGCTGGAGCGCCTGGAGGTGGAGATCGAGGATCTTACCCGCCGCCAGCAGGAGACGGAGCGGGAGCTGAGGCAACTGCGCTCCCTGGAGGATGTGCCCAAGGGAGTGGTCTACCCAGGGCGCATCCACGAGCTGCAGCAGGAGAAGCTGCGGCTGGAGGTGGAGATCCAGCGCCGCAGGAACAGGAGGAATTACCTGAGCTGGGAGGACGATTCCCTGTCTGGGTAAGCGGGTCTACATGATGCTCGTCCCGGTCCCCCCGGAAGCTAGGCGGAGGAAGTCCTTGAGCAGCCATCCCAGGATGGCCAGGCACTCCATGTCCAGAAACGCGGCCGCGTTGTCCGGGAAGAGGATTTTGGCCTCAGCAGGGAATTCCTCGTCGCGGTCGTTGAAGAGCAGGAGTAGCCGTATCCCCGGCAGGGCGGGAAATTCCCGGCAGAGGGTGTAGGTCAGATCCAGGTCCGTCTCTTCGCCCTGCAGGGGGTTGCAGGCCCCTTCCAGGTCTTCTGCCCGTCCGGAGAACTCGTCGGCCAGGGCTTTCTCCACCTGCACGGAAAAGGCCCCGGCGAAGGGAGCCGCGTCCCGGAAGTCCTTGAAAGCGAGCCAGTCCTCCTGGCGCGGGGGGTTCAGCGGGGCTAGCAGGACGTACCTGCTTAGAAGGACCGATTCCGCATGCAGGGGAGGCTCCCCGGAAGGGGTGCGGATCCCTTGCGGAGACACCCCGTAGCTCAGCCCGAAGATGGGGATCAGCAGCTCCGTGGCGGTCTCGAGAGACTCTGCTGAGTCCTTTCCGCCCGCGTCTTCCCCGGATTGCAGAGCACATCCCAGACGGGCCGCCCTCTCGGAAAGGTCCAGCTCGGCTAGCTGACGCAGGTAATCGCGGTATATGGCCCGGAAGGACTCGGGTTGGCTCTTTGGCCGCACTCCGCTGAAAAGATCATTCGCTGGCACGAGGCCTCCTTTGTTCGCCGCTTAGTGTGCTGTCCGGCAAAAAAGGATAAGAATATTCTATGCCGGAATCATTTGCAGGGTGTTTTTGAACGATTCATCGTAGGTTCTGTTGATTTCCTTCGCTCGTCACGTGGGGGAAACCCGACCGTGATAAAGCTTATAGCCTGGAAAAAGCTTATGCTTCTAAATTTGGCAAGACTCGTGAAAAGCGCAACTAAGGAGAGTCGGGTGGGGGCAGGGATGCCCCCGCGTGACGAGCGTTAGGAAATCCAGAACCGAAGGTGCAAAGTGAAAAAACACCCTGCAAATGATTATCTAAGCAGTATTTCATGGACGCAACACTAGTCACTTCCGGGGCTGAATCCCACATACAGCTTCCTGGAGCGCGGGCCGTCGAATTCCGTAAAGAATACGCCCTGCCAGGTCCCCAGCACTAGATCTCCCCGCTGCACAAGGATCTGCTCGCTGCAGCCCACCAGGGAGGACTTGATGTGGGCGTCGCTGTTACCCTCCATATGCCGGTAGTTGGCCCCTTCCGGCACCAAGCGGGCCAGTGTCTCCTTTATATCCTGGACCACGCTGGGGTCCGCCGCCTCGTTGATGGTTACCCCTGCTGTGGTGTGGGGACAGAAGACAGTGAGCACTCCCTGCTTCCAGCCTTTTTCCCCGACAGTGGAGCGCAGCTTGGCCGTGATATCCACCAGCTCCTGTCTGCTCCGTGAGGAAATCCCTATAGTCTCCATAGCCAGCCTCCCCGATACAGCGTTTGAGGGGCAGCTAACCCCTTAGCTTCCTTCCTGTATCACCCATACACCGCGGTTTCAAGAGTTTTGCCCCCCTTATAGCCGAGTATCCGTGCCCATGCGGATTTTTTTCCCGCCCTGATACAGTGGTTCCGGAAAATGCAGTGCATCCGGAACCAGGATTGCCTGCTGCTTCTGGCCGCTCTTGCGTCCTGCTATACTCTGACCTATAATAAATATAACTTACAAGAGTCTTTGTTCTCGAAGAGGGCCAGTCTCCGCTCGATTGGGGAGTGGGGAGGGCTATGGTGTGATGTGCGGTCAAACCGTCCGCTGGGGTCAGCCGCGGGCGCCTATAGTTGGAGCCTCTATGTCGCAACGCATCTCCTACACCAAGATTGAGAACGAGTTGTGGCCCGAATACAGGGACCGGCTGAACAAGTCCGAGTCCACTGAGGATGTGAAGAAGTTCTTCGCCTACACCGCAACGGAGCTGTTGCAGAAGGTGCTGGAGCCCCGCGGGATTAGCCCGGATTTTGAGGACGTCCGTCTCGATCCGGAGGGCGATACCCCCTATATCCTGAGTTCGCGGCTTAGTAATCAGGAAAAGGTGTCCGCAGTTTTCGCAGAATCGGATCTGCAGGATATCCTGCATCGCCTGGGCCGGTCAGCGGTCAAGCGCTACAGGCAGTTGACGCGCAATGCGGGTAAATCCCGCTCCGGGACATTTTATAGATAATTCGCCTTTACGGGGTTTCTTCTCGCGAAGCATGCGACAAGACAGCCTTTGTATAAAAATGTCTCAAGCCTGCTGAATTGCTTAATAAAATTGGAAAGGAGCCGATCCGGTCATTTTCATGAGTGCTTGTGCCCGGGTCAGCCCGGGAATAAGGGTTATAGGAAGGAGACTTTATGTCCGAATCCATCGATCCAGTTTCTGCAGATGTGGAGACCCTGGGGGAGCCCAAGGTGGACTCTCCCCTGCCTTTTCAGCATTTTGTGCCCCACCAGAAAAAGGTAACCATGGAGATTCCCCAGGAGCTCCATCAGAAGGAGGGGGAGGAGCCGGAATTCTATACCTTCGAGGAATCCGGGCCCAAGGAGAGCATCTACTTCGATCCCAGTAAGACCAAGTGCGCCATTGTCACCTGTGGTGGGCTTTGTCCCGGGATCAACGACGTGATCCGGGCCATTGTCATGGAGGCCTACTACCAGTACGGGGTTTCCTCCATTCTGGGGATCCGCTTCGGACTGCAGGGATTCATCCCCAAGTACAAGCACGAGGTGTGGGAGCTCACTCCGGCATCGGTCTCGAACATCCACGAGTTCGGAGGAACCGTTCTCGGCTCCTCCAGGGGACACCAGTCCTCGGAGGAGATCGTGGAGGCCCTGGAGAGGCTTAATGTGAACGTGCTCTTTCTAGTCGGCGGTGATGGCTCCATGAAGGCGGCCGCTGCTGTGGCCCAGGAAGTGCGCCGTCGGAACATGAAGATCTCCGTTATGGGGATCCCCAAGACCATTGATAACGACATCCCCTTCATTTCCAGATCCTTCGGGTTCGACACCGCAGTGTCCAAGGCCATCGAGGCTATCCGCTGCGCCCATACCGAGGCTACCGGCGCCTACCACGGGATCGGGATGGTCAAGCTCATGGGCCGTGAATCCGGCTTCATTGCCGCGGAGGCCTCACTCTCCCTGAAGGAGGTCAATTTCGTCCTCATACCGGAGGAGCCCTTTGAGCTGGAAGGGGATTATGGTTTTCTGAACCGCTTGCGGGAGCGGCTGGTAAGCCGTGGCCACGCGGTGATCGTGGTGGCCGAAGGGTCCGGACAGGATCTCTGTGCTAAGGAGCTGGGCACCGAAAGGGAGCAGGTAACAGACGCCTCGGGCAATCCGGTTCTGGGCGACATCTGCGAGCTGCTCCAGGACAAGATCAAGGGCTACTTCAAGTCCCGGAACATGGATCTCACCCTGAAGTTCATCGACCCCAGCTACATTATTCGCTCCGTCCCGGCCAATTCCAGCGACAGGGTTTACTGCGGCTTTTTGGGCCAGAATGCAGTCCATGCGGCCATGGCGGGCAAGACGAATATGGTGGTGAGCAAGCTGCAGGACCGCTACGTGGATCTGCCCTTGGATCTGGTTACTCAGCGCGAGAGGCGGAAGCTGGACATCACGTCCAACTATTGGCGGGCCGTCCTGGAGTCCACCGGGCAGCCCCACAGCTTGCGCAATTCCTAGGAGGCTGTTGAAAAAGTCCTTATCAGGCAGGGCGTTCAAAAATTCCAAGTGACGGGCGAAAAAAGTTCAAGGTCGTAGCGTAGTTAGCCTACGGTCGGGTAGACGAGGGAAGTTTCCTTCCCCCGTCCCCCACAGAACCGCTCGTGCGAATTTCCCGCAAGCGGCTCCTCG
>JAIPEP010000104.1 GCA_021737085.1 Desulfohalobiaceae bacterium
TCCCCGACCCTTATCCGGGAGGCCCTCAGCTGATCCACAGACAGTGGCCCTGCAAATCGTAGCTCAGCTTCTTGCTAACCGAGCCGAAGCTGAATTTCTCGCGCCACCCCTTGTGTCCGGCTCCGGAGTAGCCCACGGCTACGGCGGCGTACTCGCCCTCCTGGGCCTCCTTCTGGATGGCTTTGGCCGCGTTGCGGCCGGAGCCCTCCCTATCCGCAATGCGGGAAGCGTCGATTCCGTCTCGGAGAAGGACTTCCCTGGCCTGAGAGAAGATCTCCTCCGCGGGCTCCGTTTCTTTGCCGGGCACATGGAACAAGGTCACGCGGTGGTGGCCCTGTCCCTCCAGCATAAACCCCACGTGATCTGCCATGCGCAGACTGGGCTCCGACCCGTCCAGACAGAGCAAAACCCCGCTGCGGCTGCTCTCGATGTGACGGCAGATCCAGATGGGCATGCTGCGCTCCTGTTCCAGGACCTGCATGCTTACGCTGCTGCCCAGGCCCTCCTCCAGCCTGGTGGTTCCCCGTCTGCCCAGGACGACGGCGTCGTACTTTCCCTTTTGCGCTTCCTGGAGGATGTCCTTGGCCGTGGTCATGGCCTTCGTTCTGTACTGGCACAGGGTCTTGTTCTGGGGAAAGCCGCTTTCCTCCAGGAATCTTCCCGCATTCCGCAGGGCCTTGTCCTCTAACAGCTCACATTCCTTGGCTGTGGGCCCCCTCTCGACGAATCCCGGGTCCTGGCCCCGGGACGGGGCTATATGGACCAGGGTCAGCATGACCTGTGACTTGTCCCCAAAAAAAGAGCTCAGAAAGCGCACGCCTTGCATGTGGCTGGGTGAATCGCTCACTGTGACAAGCAGATGCTTTTCCATTTCCCCTCCTCGTTGTTTCGGTTATCCACCGGAGACTGCAAATTATGCCGCCACGGCCCGGAAAGCGATACCTCCGGGCTCCGAAAAGCTCCCTCCGGCAGGCTCAGACCAGATCCCTCTTTTTCTGCTCGAACTCCTCCTTGTCGATCTCCCCCCGGGCATAGCGCTCCTTGAGGATCTCCAGGGCCCTGTTCCCGCCATCGCCGGGGGGATTGCCGCGTCCCGGCTCCCTGTTGCCCGAGCCCTGCAGCAGCCATCTGATCAACAGGCCCAGGACGACAAGGAGCACTATCCAGAAAACGATCTGAAAGATCATGCCCGCCCAGCCCATGCCGCCCATCATGCCGCCCCAGGGGTGCATGGAGGGGTTCCTTCGCCACTGGGCGAGGACCTGTGCCGGGCCGGAGAGTACCGCCGCCAGCCCTGCCGCAGTTCCCGCAATGGATGAAAATGTGCTCATAAATGGAGTCTCCTTTTCCTTCCGGATACACGACACGTATGTCGTGGTTTGTCCGCACCCCTTCTCCCGGTGCGCGGAGTTATGGATTATTATATATAATATACCACAAACAGACAGGAGTAACAAAGCCGTCCCGTAACAAATTTTCGGATTCCGGACAGGGGAATCCCTTTCCGGGAGGGAATCAAGCAGAGGCATGGTCCTCGGGCTGTTTCATCCACCGCTGATGCAGGCCGCCCTGGAATATGTCCTCGAGCCGGGCAGCTCAGTGAAAGAAGGGATAACAAATTCAAACTGAAGATTTTTTTGCCTCCCTCCTTGATCCATTCCTTGCTGTGGGCTAAAATGAAAATCTGTTTTCTGTCTGGAGTGCCCTGGATCGAGGGATCCCTGTCTGGATCTGATCCTGCAGTGCTTGGACGTGCTTTCCCGCTCCCGCGGGACTTTGACAGTTCCCTCTGCGGGCCCCGCATTTAGGGGCCCAATCCCCCAACACAATCAGCAAGGAGGATGAGCATGGCTCAGGAAAGCCACACCACACCCCAGCATTGTCCCGGTTTTCAGGACTTCAAGAACCTGAGCGCCTTCGAGTGCCGCTGCCCGGAATGCAACGCGGTGAACGAGATCTTCTCCGACGAGTTCGACAGGCCCCACACCTGCTCCTCCTGCGGCAAGCCTATCGACTTCACCCAGTGCACCCTGGAGGGCACAGGTGGACAGAGCAGCCCCCGCTAACGAAGGCGCTTTCTGAGAAACTTTTCCCCCTTCGGCGGGATTCCTCTCGACGGATCCCGCTAGCGGGAAAAGCATATCCGGAGGTATAGAGATGAGTATAAGCAAGGATGATCTCCGGTCCAGTATCCTGGAGCTCTATCCCGAATTCGGCCAATTCGGGCTGAGCCTCGATCTCTCCTATGACCAGGAGCAACAAGCCTGGATCGCCACCGTCACTAAGGGCGAGCACCAGCTATCCACCCATCTCGAGGAGCAGGACGTGGAGAGCTGTCTTCAGGGCGGAGAATGCTATCACTTCGGCATCCAGTTGGGGCGGTTCATTCGCAATTATTGCGAGGGCGGAAACTCCTGCCGCCTGTAGGAAGATGTACCCCCCACAAAAAAAGCCCCCGGATAATCGGGGGCTTTTTTGTAGGGAACTGTGCTTTTTTGTCTAGTGGAGGCTGAATCCCCTGAGCTCGCCGTCCTTATAACCCTCATTCCCGGGCTGACCCGGGCACAACCAAACATGCAAATGACCGGAGCCTATCCGGGGAGAGCGCTTCACTCTGCACCCATTCAAAGAATGGGTGCATGTGTTCGCAGGGTTTCATATAGATCGGGGTTTTTAAGTAGGATGCATGCTTGCAAATACAGAATAGAGCAATATCCCAGCGGTTCCAGCTGGAGATAGAAGGGAGCCGGAGCAGGATTTCCCCAGGGAGCGCGGGAAATGCGCTGAAAGCGGTTGGGTCAGGGCAAGCGCCAGGTGATGGGCGGCGGCTTGCGCAGGGGGAGCCTGTGGTAGCTATAGCGGGGATGCCCCATCATCATGGCGGCGAAGCACTGGTTTCCCTGTGGCAGGGGCAGTGCCTCCTGCAAAGGGCTGATAGTACCCTGCGGCAGCCATGAAATAGCCGGCCCAGCAGCCTCCCAGCCCCATGGTGGTCGCGGCCAGCTCCAGATAGGCGGTGGCGATGGTGCAGGCTGCGGGAGCCGGGGGCAGATCCTTGTTCGCATGGGCCAGGATGAGCATGGGCGCTCCGCGGAAGATCACGTCCTCCCCGTCTTCCCACCGCTGGATAGTCTTGTCCATGTGCATGGCACTGGCGGTCTGGGGCATGTTCTCCATCATCCAGCGCATCCAGTCCACAACGAGTTCGGCCAGGTGCCGCAGCTCTTTCCTGTCTCCTAGCACGGCCCATTCCACGCACTGGGAGTTTTGCCCCGTGGGAGCGTAGCGCGCCATTTCGATGAGCCGCTGGATGCGGTCCGAATCCGGGATCTTGTCCTTGTAGGTCCGGATGGATCTGCGGGCCCGGAAGAAGTGCTCGCACTGCTGTGGTGTGGGAAGCAAGTCCCGGTCCAGGGAAGGACACTCTTCCACGGGCATGTCCCTATGGGTGAGGCTTGTCGTGGGACAGACGGCAACGCACTGCCCGCAGCGGATGCAGAGCTCCTCAGCTTCCTCCACTGGCTCGGGATAGCCCTCGGAGGAGAGGGAGATGATCTGGGCGGGGCAGCACGCGGCACAGATGCCGTCCCTGTTGCATGTGTCTGTGTTGACCTGGAAGAGATCCATTTTTGCCTCCTTGTAGGGGTTCATCTGGGCCTGGGGGTTATCGGGCCGGACATGCTCCTGCTCCACTGGTTTGTCCTTTCCCGGAGCACCAGCTATCCTAGGCCTGCCGGATTTGGCGGTCAAGCCGCTCCTGTTCACGGTTAAAGGTTCACCAATTACGCTTCACAGTTTAGGATGCAGGATACCTGCAGCGTAAATCTTCACCAGGTTTTTTGATCCATTTAGCGGAGTTGCTGTAGATTTTCTTAGCTTTTTACATGGGGAAAGAGCGTCCCCTGGCCTTTGTGGAATGAAGTTTAATATGTGGGGGCTGTGGTGAGCTTTCGCCTGCGCCACACAGTGCGCTTCCATCTGGAACGCCTCCTGCTGAGAGGGGCCGGATCCAGACTGCTCTTCATTGCCGGGGTCATTATCCTGGTAACCGTGATAGGCGGGCTTCTCGCCCATTGGGGCAGCGGCCGGTTCTCTGCCCTGGAGGAGGCCCTGTGGTGGGCCTTTTTGCGGCTCTCGGATCCGGGCTATCTGGGCGACGACGAGGGCCTGGTCCTTCGCTCCGTATCCACCTTGATTACCGTCCTGGGCTACGTCCTTTTCCTGGGCTCCCTAGTGGCCATATTGACCCAGTGGCTGAACAAGACCATCGAGAACCTGGAAAAGGGCCTCACCCCGATCAGCAAGAAGAACCACGTGGTCATCCTGGGCTGGACCACGCACACTCCCCTTATCGTCAAGGAGCTGGTCCTGGGTGGCAGCCGCATGCGGCGCTTCCTGCGCAGACACGGCAAGCGCCAGCTATCCGTGGCCATTCTCAGCGAGCAAACGAGCGCGGAGCAGCGTCAGGAGCTCAAGGGCTTGCTTGGCGAGCACTGGGACGAGGGACAGATTATTTTTCGCTCCGGCACCCCCCTTAGGCGGGACCATCTGCACCGGGTGGACGCGGACAATGCCGCCTCCATCATCCTACCCGGCTCGGATGTGGGGAGCCAGACGCCGGACACGGCGGACGCGGAGAGATTCAAGACCCTGCTTTCCCTGTTCGCCTCCTCCAGGGAAAACCCCCCTCTCACGGTGGCCGAGATGTTCGACGCCTCGCGCATGCCCGCGATATCCAGCCTCTATCAGGGCAGGATAGAGCTGGTATCCGGGGACGAGGTGATCAGTGAGCTCATGGTCCAGAGCATCCGCAACAGGGGTGTTTCTGCGGTGTATCAGGAGCTGTGTACCCATGGCAGCGGGAACGGGATCTATATCGTGGAATTTCCCGAGTTGCAGGGAATGCGGTTCTGTGATCTCTTTGCGCTCTTCCCACGGGCAGTTCCCCTGGGGCTGCTTCGCACCGAGACCGGGGCGGGCATTCCCTACCTCAATCCCTCTGGAGAGACTGTGATCCAGGAGCAGGACCGCATAGCCTTTATGGCGCCCACCCGCGACAGCATCAAAACTGGGGAGAGTCCGGAGCCGGCAGGAAAGAGCGGAAACAGCTTTACAGACCGGCCCGAGCAGCCCCGGATGCATCGCCGGGTCCTCTGCCTGGGATGGAACGACCGCATGCCCCTGTTTCTGCGCGAGCTGGACTTTTCCCCGCGGGAAACCTTCGAGCTGGACATCATCTCCCGCTTGGACTCCTCACTACGGCAGACACGGATGGAACGCTACGGGGCCCCCAGAAACGGCTTGGTCCGCAATTTCCGCGGGGACTATATAGCCCACGGCGAGCTGGCCCGCTTTACCCCCTCGGCGTACGACAGTGTGGTGATCTTCGCCTCGGATCGCATGGCGAGCCGGGAGGAGGCGGACGCTCGCGCAGTTCTGGGGTACCATCTCCTGCAAAAGGGCCCGGAATCCTCAACCCCGCGGCATATTCTTATGGAGATACTCGATCCGGAAAATATGGCCCTTTTGGAGGGCTCCAGGTGCGAGGTCATCACCTCTCCGGTCATGTTGAGCCATATGGTGGCCCACGTCGCTCTGCGGCCCGAGCTGAATCCCATCTTCTATCAGCTACTTGTCTCCGGCGGAGTGGAGATCGCCTTTCATTCTGCAGAGGATTACGGCCTTGAGGAAGGAGGGTGGGATTTCCACTCAATCCAGGAAGCCGCGCAAAGGCGCGGGGACATCGCTTTAGGGGTTCGCCAGGGAGCGAGCGCGCGGACCCTGCTCAATCCGGACAGGCAGAGGAGACTGGACCTCGGGGCGGGGGACAGGATAGCTGTGCTCACCTCGAACCGTGATTAGTGGATGGGAACAGTGTCCAAAGTGACGGTAACCCGGATCATGCCCTTGGAATGACCGGGACGGTGTAGGAGTACATTCAACAATCTTCTCTCTTGACGGGACAAAGGAACTATGGGAAAATTTTTATAAAAGTGGAACAATTAGCTTTTCAGTTTTTAGGAAAACCCAGCATCGCCTCCTGGGAGAGGCAAAGGGAGGTATTATGATTAAGGTGCTCATCATAAGACGCATCCCTGCGGGGAAGGGGAAACAGGTCCTCCCCCTCTTCAGGAAACTACGTTCCCTGGCCATGGAGCAGCAAGGATACATTTCCGGAGAAACGCTGCAGAACTACAACGACCCCGAAGAGCATCTGGTTATCAGTGTCTGGGACTCCATGGAGAAATGGCAGGTCTGGCTGGGGAGTCGGGAGAGGCAACAGGTTCAGGAGGAGATCGACGCAATATTGGGCAGTGAGACGGAGTATACCGTATATCATCACGGACTATAGCTAGTTTCCATCCGGTTTCTCCCTCACACAACGCCCTGTCTTGTCTCCAATTCCCGCAGATCCTGCTCGGTATTGACGTTTACGAAGGACGTCAGCTCCGGATCGAGACTCAGAAGGAAGTCCTTGCCTACCTTCCGGGTGTTGATCAGGGGATAGAGTTTGTGGATGCGGAGTGTCCCCTGGTCCAACAGGCTTTCTACCGAAGGGAGGCACCGCCTGGAGTAGACTGCGCAGAGTGGCTCCAGGTAGCCGTTATATTCAGGTACAACAGCGTCGGTTTCCGGCCCGGCCTGTTGCATAAGGCCCCGGACAAGGGAGGGCCGAAGGAGTGGGGCGTCGCAGGCGGTAATGAAGGCATGAGTGGTGGGGCAGTGGGTCAGTCCGGCGTGGATGCCGGTGAGAGCGCAGCGGGCCGAATAAATGTCCGTGACTGTCTTGATCCCCAAGCCGGAAAAGGTTTCCGGATCCCTGGCTACGAGCTGGACCTCCTCCACCAGGGGATTAAGGGTTTCCAGGAGATGGTCCAGAAAACACTGCGATCCCAGGCGGAGAAAAGCCTTGTTCCTACCGCCTAGACGTGAGCCAGCTCCTCCGCAAAGAATGATAGCGGTGAATCTAATGGAGTGGGTGACCTTGTGGGGCATGGTATTTCTTTGTGGGCAATACAGGGATGCTTTTGAAGTATACGGGCTGGCTCCGGGGCCATGCAGGACCGCTCGCAGCCAGAAACAATGCCTTTCAACGTTTGCGTAAGCTCGCAAGGGGACTTCGCGTTTAACCCCCAGGTGGTTCCGTCTGTGGATTCCCGTTTTTGCGGATATTGGCTCTTCCGGGGATTCGTTCCCGCCGAAAGGAATCTAGAAGCCGAGATCCTGGTTGATCAGGATGATTTTAATTCGTTTGGGGATAAAGCACTTTTCCGTAATAGTCCATGTGTTGCAGATTCGTTCCGGTGAATTGCAGTCTTCGCACTGCATGCTCTTAGTACAGGGCGTGTTCTTCCCGAGGCGGACTGTATTGACCAGAGCGGCATAGTCCTTGATCCGGGAGTGGGCCTCAGACAATCCGGGAACCACCTTGTTCCTGCCGATGAGCAACACCACATGCCTTGGCCCGAAGGTCAGGGCGGCGACCCGGTTGCCCAGTCCGTCCAGGTTGACAAGATGTCCCTCCTGAGTCACTGCGTTTGTCCCCGTGATAAACAGATCCACAAGGAGGCTTCTGCGGCGCCGCTCGATAGTCTCTTCCGGTGTCAGGGATGTATCGTAGGTGTCTATGGTCTCCAGGTCGGCTCTATTGACGAGCTCCTGGTGAAG
>JAIPEP010000105.1 GCA_021737085.1 Desulfohalobiaceae bacterium
AATGGGCAGTGATGCATGGGTCCAGCCCACAAGGCAAACAGAAAGGAGGTTCGTCATGAAGCCGATCAAACCGAGACTGATCCTCGCCCTGATCGCCGCATTCCTTATGCTGTCCGCTCCAGCCTGGGGCCAAAGCGGAAACGGACATGGACACGGGGACAAAGAACATCACAAACAGGGTATCCTGCTGGTCACCTTCGGGACGAGCAACCCCGATGCCAGGGCCGCCTTCGACAACATCGACAAGATCGTGAACAAGGCCTATCCGGACACTCCTGTCCACTGGGCCTACACTTCCAGGATGATTCGGCAAAAGCTGGCCCAGGAGGACGAACACCTCAAGTCCCCGGCCCAGGCCCTGGCAATGATGCAGGACCAGGGCTTCACCCATGTGGCGGTGCAGTCCCTGCACATCATCCCCGGCTCCGAGTTCCACGATCTGCAGTCCATGGTGCAGGGATTTCGCGACATGAACGGAGGATTCAAGAAGATCACCCTTGGCAGTCCCCTATTGTCCCACCCCGAAAGCCTAGAGCGGGTCAAGGAGGCCATGCTGGAAAACATTCCCCCGGAAAGGGACAATGACGAGGCGGTGCTCTTTCTGGGCCACGGGAGCCATCACCCCGGCAACGCCTTCTATCCGGCCATGGCTTATATCTTTCAGCAGGCGGATCCCCTGGCCTACGTAACCACTGTGCACAAGGCCGCGCCCAGGCTGGAACCCGTTATGGCCGAGCTGCAGCAAAAGGATGTGGACACGGTTTATCTCTTGCCCTTCATGTCCGTGGCCGGGGACCACGCCCGCAAGGACATGGCCGGCAGCGGCGAGGATTCCCTGAAGTCCGTTCTGGAGGCCGAGGGCTTCGCGGTGAAGACCGTAATGAAGGGCATGGCGGAATACGACAACGTCGCCGGTGTCTGGCTGGGTCATCTGGACCGGGCCATGGCCCGCCTGGAAAACGAGTAAATCGTGAGCTGGGTCGGAGCTATCCGCTGAAGCAACGAACCCGGAGTCGCTCTGAAAAGGACATCCTTCCAGCGAGGCGAGGGCCTCTGCCCTCGCCCCCTGGCCCAAAGCGGGAATCCGACCATTGTCGCTTTGGGCCAGGGGCTCGTAGCTCCTGGGCCTGGAAGCTTTTCAGACACCAGGCACTCCTTTTGCTTGGCCGGGCGGACGCGTTGTCCGCCCCGGCCCGGAGCCGGGACGGAGCACCCCGGCTCGGGGCCGGGGGGACAGCCACCTTCATCCGAACGGGTGCGTCTCCAAGTGCCTTCGGTCTTTGGATGGCCACCAATTGGCTGCCGTTGCAATGGGGGACAAGCCTTCTGTTCAGCTCAACAAAAGGAGACGGGTATGCATTCTCGAAAAAAACGGCTTCACCGTGGCCAACCTCAGTCTGAGCCAAAACATCGCCAGTTCCGGCGAGTTCGGTGATCTCGCCCTGCGGGGCGAGATCCGCAATCTCCTGGACAGGCAGTATTCCTACGTCAAGGGCTACCCGTGTGGAACGGCGAGCCCATGGCCTACGCCAACATCACTATATTCCGTGTCGGAGAGGACATCCCCTTCCAGCAGGGCAATCTGGACCACAGGGACACTTCCTCTTCCTGCCCGATAAAACGGGATCTGGACCGTGGAATAACCCACGGCATGGGTCACCGTCTCGCGTTGAACAAGGAGATCGGTGACTTGGACCAACTCGCCTCGATCCGGTCCCGGGAAGGAAGGGAGAAGGCCCCTCTGCCCCTGACTGCCAAGGCGGGCATGGGCCTCGCGGTCATTCTGGGGCTTTCCGTAATATGGGCCTGGTGGACCTCGCGCCACCAATCCCGAATGGAATACTCCACAGCCTAAAGGCGATGGAGTATTCTATTAAGCCTCTCGGAAAATTGCTTCTTCCACCACTCTTGGAAGTTCGACTTCGACAAAATATTCTTTGGGGTACAAATAATCCTCTCCGGACTCGTCGATAACACGGATATGCTGATATTCCTCTGCTTCCGGATCAGAAACCGCCTCATAGAGTTTTCTTACTTCCAACGAGGCCTCATACCCCTTATTCTTCACGCAAACTACTAATTGATGTTCCATAAATTTACCTTATTGTAAGTTAATCCAAGAATTTCTTGATCTTGAATTCTTTTTTACCAAGGCCATGACATTCGTACCAATGGAGTTCAGCTTTTGTGACAAGGCCATCTGCCAGCCTGACTGTGGCAACACCTTTCCGTTTTCGCCAACGGCCAGGACCATAAACTCTTTTCAATCGATAAACTTCGCGTATTGAGCTATCAACAGCTATAGTCTCTACATCACTGATCTCATCTAAGATGCTAAAATACATTGAGCAATATCTTACTTTGATAACAAATGTGGGGGCTCTCCAACCCGAGCAACGGATCAATCGGAGAACACGCCTTCTCGCTTATTGAGGCGGCGTATATCGCCATGCCCTCCTAAGCCGGCCTGGATATGGTTTTTATGAATACATTCCGAAAAAGGAGCCTTACAACAGCCTTAATCTGGGACTCTATCCGGAATGACCGGGTCAGGTCCTGGAAAAGAGCTTGGGGATTGGAATTTAGCATCACCAGACGGTTCAGGCAAGGCCCTTCTATTCATGGCTCAGGCTGAATTTGTTCCTTCATAAGAATAAACATCGCGGCGCTCAAAAAACAAAAGCCAAACGATTCAAGGAGGAAGATACGATGCCAAGCGATCCGCTTCAAACCGGGGATTTCCGTCGCTGCGCCGAGTTCCACGGACACGTCTGTCCCGGCTTGTCCATCGGCTATCGTGCGGCGCAGGCCGACCTTGAAAAGCTGCATTCGCTGAGATCCCAGGATGAGGAACTGGTGGCCGAGGTGGAGACCGACGCCTGCGGGGTGGACGCCGTGCAGGTGCTAACGGGATGCACCTTCGGCAAGGGCAACCTTGTCTTCAGGGACCGCGGCAAGCAGGCCTTCACCCTTTTCAGCCGCAGCACCGGACAGGGGGTGCGGGCTTCCCTGCGGGCCGGCGCCTTCGCGCCTGATTCCAGGCAGGGCGAGCTCTTCGACAAGATGCACGCCAACACGGCTACGGCGGAGGAAGAGCGCGAGCTCTGGGAGCTGCAGCGGGACAAGAGCCGGAAGGTCCTGGAGAAACCCGTCGAAGAGCTCTTCTCAATTCAGTGGGTCACCCGCTCCATGCCGGACAAGGCCGAAATCGAGGGCTCCGAGACCTGCGACGGATGCGGGGAGCCCACCATGGCCTCCAGAATGCGGCGCATCGGCGAGGCCAAATACTGTCTGGACTGTGCGGGGTATCGTGAGTGATCGCCTGGACCTGAATTCACCACAAGCGCCGGGACTTCTCTGCCAAGGCACCCGGCGCTTTTTGTGCGGACCTCACGCGTCCCTCTTACCTGCTTCATTCCACTCCGGTTAAACAACATCCGCGCGCAAATGCGTTATTGGCAGGAAGGAACACCGTTCTAGGTTGATAGCATTCCTTCATAAAAGGTGTTATCCATCTGTCCACAGCTTACACAATCACCAGACCTTGAAATACAATGTCGAGCTCGGAGTTGACGCGGGCAGCTTCTGCCATACCGGCTTTGAAGTGAGCCCAACTGAAACGAGTGATGCCGTGATCAGCGTCCTGGAGCAGCATCTCCAAAACTGGGGACTTCCCCTGGGCGTTGTTTTCGACAAGGGCAGCGCCAACCTGAGCGAGACCGTCTCGGCCTATCTGCAGAAGCACGCTATCGAGATCGTTTCTGCAGGGCCGGGAAATCCCAAAGGAAACGGAACAGACGAAGGAGCATTCAGCCAATTCAAGCAGACCATAGGCGAACTCCGCCTGGATACATCGTCCAGGCCCTGGGCAAAAGCATCCTGGAGAAGATCCTTGCCATCTATGTGTCCATGCGCAATCAAATGGCCCTGCGAAGGCCAAGGAAGACTCCAAAGGATCAGATGCAGGACCCTGCATCGGAAAAGGAGCGAGAGACTGAGCGGCAAAGGCTAAGGGAGCACAAAGCAACCAAAAACGCCGACGAGGAAAGCCGTTCCAAGATAGACCGGCTGCACTGGATAGTGGACTATCACGGCCTATCTCCGGAGCCGGCAGCATTGCAAAGAGCAGAGCACTGCATCCAGCATTACGACCTGGAGGCGATCACCAAGTCGGAAGAGGCGTTCTTGAAGGCGGTAAACCGGGATCAAAGCCGCTGCAGTCTCGCCTACTTCTTTGGCATTCTGAAAAACATTCAGCAAGAGCTGAGTGACCAGCGATATCGGGACTATTGCCGCGAAAAGTACAATTACGAGCTTCAGCTCCAGAACAAAAGACTCCGCGAAGAGAGCCAGACTCAAGAAGCATCAGTCGAGGGCGTGGTCGAAATAATAGCCACAACAGTGGGGTTGAGCTACGAGACCCTCAAGCAGTCGGCCTTGCGAAGATGCCGACAGCGCATCCGGGATCTGCTTGGCGCAAGGAGCTACATCAGGCCTCTATGGAAACAGTTCCTCGAGGCAATCGGTGCCAGAACAGACCTTGATATGAGCCAAAAAGAGCAGGCTGCAACACTCATTGAGCAGCTCATAAACGAAACCGCCGCGGCGTAAAGTGTTACCCTCTTTACCGGCTTTTGTTCGAATTTTTATCAGGGCCCCCACGTGCCGAGCGTTAGAAAATCCAGAACCGTAGGTGCGAAGTGAAAATGCCCCGTAAAGGATTACAATTCTTCTTGCTATCTGTGGGTCAAAAAACCTTGTCCTCGAGGTTCAGGGTTGTCAAGAGTGATGAGCAGTTGTTAAGAGAATAGGTGCTAACTGCTTGGAACATAGCAGCAAATACTTGTTGTTTGATTATCACACGTCTTTTGTAAATTGCAAATTCAGGAAAATCTGTCCATGTATCTGGTAGATCTAAAACATGAAAATGCGGCCTATAGCGGCTCAGGAGGCCTCTCTGCTCGGACTGGGAAGAAGACCATTTCCAAGTGGAATGTTCTAAGTTCCGCTGGCAAGGAGAAGGACACAGAGTTGTTGAGACTCCTTGCTCTAGCCTGTAGTGGATGTGCGGAGTATCTGGACAGGCTTCCCTTTGATCTGACCCGATTGATCGGCAATAAAGACGAGTCACTGCAACTAGAGTTTCTATGGTCGCAACATTTGTCTCAGGCAAAAAGGATTCTTGAAAAACCACAAAAGCAAAGCGGGATTGAGATTACTCCAGAAGGAAAGGGGAGGAGGCTGCACAAGGCCTCGAATTATTTGATATCTTCTAGAATGTCCTATGAGTTTCTCAGCAAATTGAGTCCTCCTGACAAGCACCTGGTAGTGGCATATGGCTCGGATTTTCTTGTCCACGACGGGAGCGATGATTTTGATTTCGAGGATCCGTTCTATCAATTGAGACGTATCACTTCCTTGTTCGACAAAACTGCCCGGTTGACGGATCCCGGGGCATTCCTGAACAACCTGAATTATCGTGCCGTTTACCAACGGCGCTATATGCCTTATCAAATTCTGGCCACCTTCCAGGAATTGCTGCCGATTTATATCGGGTTGGACACCTCTGACTGGCTGAAAAGAGGTGTCGATTTTTCGAAACAAATTGCCAACCTGTTTTCGCGGCAATCCGACTTGTTCCTTCCGGTCCTGGATGCTGCTCGTCATTTCCACGATGCCCTGCCGAGCCATCCAAATCCCATGGCATTTCCCGGCATTATGGTACTGGACAGTCCGGACAATTATTGTCCACCGGAACTTATGTCCGATTGGCTGGGGCTGCTCGAACAGGCCTTCCCCAACATGCAGTTCTTCCTTAGTCTGTCAGCTTCGAGTAAGGAGTTAATCCTGGAAAAATCGTTGTCCAAAGAGCTTCCGGAATTTCCCAGTGTAAAAACAACCAATGGTGTTCGCGATAGCGCTGGACAAAAAAAACAGGCGCACTTACCTGCCAATTCCATTCTCTTGGTGGATGTGGACAGTACACTTCCCAACCTGGCCCTAATGAAGCTCTCTGGATATTACAAAAAGCTGGGATACAATGTGGAGCTCAGGAAAAAGGAAGCCTATGAAAAAAAGGCAGAAGCTGTTTATGCCAGCAGCGTGTTTGCATCCCCGATATCAGAGAGACGATTGAAAAAGATGCGGGATTACTACGGGAATTCTTTTCAATGTGGAGGTTCCGGGTGGGACCTCTATCAACGTTTGCCAGATGAGATAGAAAAAACTTCACCGGATTTCCAACTCTATCCCGCCCTGGGGGACCGGGCGATTGGTTTTTTAACCCGGGGGTGTCCGTTCAAGTGCTCTTTCTGCATAGTGCCACGCAAAGAGGGTCCGCCCAGTCAAGCAAGCCATATCGACCCATTGCTTCGAGGCAGGGACAAATTGATACTTTTGGACGACAATATACTCTCCCATCCCAACAGCAAGCAACTGCTCCGGGAGATGGCCAGAAGAAAAATACAAGTCAACTTTAACCAGACCCTGGATTTGCATCTGGTGGACAGGGAGATTGCGGAATTGATCAGGGCCATTCCCTGTCGTAACGTCAAGTTTACCAGGCCGGTGTATCATTTTAGTTTGAACGATAACCAGGATCTTGAAGAACTAAGGAAGAAATACGAACTCTTTGACTTTACTCACAAGGATAATGTGCAATTTGTTTGCATGTACGGCTACAATACCACTTTGGTCCAGGATCTGGAGCGCTTTCGCTTCCTGCGCTCCCTGCCCGGGGCTTATGTTTTTTTTCAGAAGTATCAACCCATACTGAACGGACCCGAGCCGGAGCTGGAGAATTTTTTCGATGAACACGCGGATCAGTATCTGGATGAGCTTGTTCAAATATGTTTTACCCAAAGCATGAAGAGCATGGAAAAATACTTCCGTTGGGTGAGCAGGCTCTACGCAGAGCGCTTCGGGAAATTGCACATGGGTCTTGTTGATACTATTTTTCGATACAACAGAAGGTTCAATAGGGGTAAGTATATTGCAACCCTTGCCGGAACGAGGAATCTGTTCTAAGGCCTTGTTTTTTGCTGTTACCAGAAAGGATTTGACTGCTTAACTGTCAGAACACGTCGCTTTATTGCGGATAAAGTGTCCAGAACCCCCACAAAACGTGCCCCCGGTTGCGGATTCCGGGCTATCGACACCTCGCACTGCCCGTTCAGAAAGTGAATAAGCTCGAGGCGTGAACGGATGGGATATTCAAAACGGGTGGCTACCCCTCCCAGCTCCTGGAGACTGTGCGCATCACTGCCTCCCAGGGGAGTCAGGCCGCAACGCGGCAGCCACTCGCCAGCCGTGCTGTTTTCCTGGAGCATACTGCGGCCGTTTTCCCCTTCCACGAGCGTACAGAACCCGCTCTCCAATACCCAAGGCGCCGTGCCGCGCCCGGCGCGAAAGGGATGGGCAGCAACCGCAACGCCGCCTGTTTCCCGGACGTAGCGCAGGAGCCGCATGGCATCGAGGCCCCGGGGCAGGGTCTCATAGGGTCCGAAAAGCAGAAAATCCCCCTCGAGAGTGGAATATTCCTGCCCGATGATCACACAGAGCCCATCCGCCTGAACTCCTTCCCGAACCGCATTTCGGGCCTCCATGGTGTGGTGATCCGTAATGCAGACC
>JAIPEP010000106.1 GCA_021737085.1 Desulfohalobiaceae bacterium
TCTTGCTGCGCATGTAGACGATGGTGGTTATCGCCGCCAATACGGCGATGATCAAAACCAGGACGTCGGCCCAGAAGGTGGCCAGGGCGCTGGAAGCATCCTTGCCCAGGATGTCGTTGAGCTGCCTGGTGAAGATGATACCTCCCGACCCGCCCCAGAGGTTGGTGCCCTCGATGAGGAAGCGCAGCCCCTCGTTAACCCCGATGGTGGCGATGGCGAAGTAGGCCCCGCGGAGGCGGAGGGCGACCGCGCCCACGGCAAGGGAGAGAAGACCGGAGAAGGCCAGGGCCATGATGTAGCCCGCGATAATAGTGAGTCCCCCCAGGCCGGTGCCCGCCAGGGAGGTGATTGTCACCGCCATGCCGTAGGTGCCCATTCCCACGAAGGCGACGTACCCGAAGTCCACGTACCCGGTCATGCCCAGGAAGATGTTGAAGGCCTGCCCCAGGGCGCAGTAAAAGAGGAGTGTGGCCATGAGCTGCCACATGCCGGACATGTTGAGCCCCAGGAGAAACAGGACAGCGTAGACCACAAGGACCGGGAAAATAGCGGCGTACTTGTCCAGTGTGCGCATCATTTATTTTGCCCTCAGGAGTCCGGTTGGTCTGATAAGGAGAATGATCAAGAGCATGGCGAAGGACAGGAAGCGGGTCATGCCGAAGGGCTCCACACCGGGAATGGCTGCCAGGAAGGTGTAGGAGCCGTTTTCGATGATCCCGAAGATAAGTCCCCCGAAAAAGGCGCCGTAGGGCGAGGCCAGGCCGCCCAGCACGGCGATGACGAAGGCCTTGAGGGTGTATTCCGCTCCCATGTAGGGGTTGATCCCCACGGGCAGGAACATGGCCAGCATGACTCCGCTGGCCACGGTAAGGCCGATGCCCAGGGCGAAGCTCATGGCGTAGACTCCGCCGACATTGACTCCGCAAACCCTGGCTCCCTCGTCGTCTTCCACAACCGCCCGCATGGCGGTGCCGGCCCGGGTTTTGCGGAACCAGGCATAGAGGATGAGGGCCACGGCGATGCTTCCCAGGGCGGCGTAGAGCTTGGCCATGGGCAAGGAGGTAAATCCCAGGCTCAAGGAGCCCACCTTCCATCTGAATCCCCGGTATTCGGAGCCGTAGATGAGCTTGACCACTTCCTGCAGGATCACGCCCATATAGAAGGTGGCCAGGAGGGTGGAGAGCTCCGGGGCCTTGAGCAGGCGCCGGATTGCGGAATAGTAGAAGACGTACCCGATCCCCAGGCCGAGGAGGAAGGCCGCCGGAATGGCCACAAAGGGGCTCATTCCCAGGGAGTTGAAAAAGAACAGGGTAACGAAGCAGCCCACCATGATGAAGGCCCCGTGGCCCACGTTGACCACCTTGAGCACCCCGAAGATAAGGCTCAGGCCCATGGTGGCCACACCGTAGACGCAACCCAGTACGATTCCCTGGGCCAGATTGCTCAGCAACTGTTCACCGAACATAGGAACCCGTCCTTGCGCTGTGCTCTAGGAGCTTGGAATGGCAAAGCCATGGGGCAAGGGAAAAACAGCCCCCCGGAAGGTCTCCTTCCGGGGGGCGCGTGGGGATTTTATTCAGGAACTGCCACCGCGCCCTGATCCTTCTCCTGGAAGGTGGGCATGGGGTAGACGGGCTTGCTGGTTTGAGCGGATTCGGGCCAGACAAGGGCTCTCTTGCTGTCCTGCCACTGGATGTTGACCATGGTGTGGCCCACTTGCATCCCGTTTTCGTTCACGTCCCAGCCGCCGTAGAAGGACATGAACTCCAGATCGCCCAAGGCCTTTCGGACCTTGTCCGAGTCCGTGGAGCCGGCCTTCTCCACGCCCAGGGCATAGGCCAGGACCTGGGCGCCGGCCTCGGCTGCGTGGTAGTCCGGCTTCATGTTCTTGTCCGTGTTTTCCTTGAAGAGACTGATGAACTCCTCCTGGCTGGGACCGATCCAGGGCAGGCCCTTTTCCTTGGCGGACTCCTCGGAGAAGGTCACCCCCATTTCCCAGTGGGAGGGGCCCATGACGCCCTCGGCATTGGTGCCCAGGGCCTCGTAGAAGGCGGGCAGGGTGGCGGAGGCGATGAGGGAGAGAGCCTTCACATTGAAGTCCATATCCGCCATCTGGCTGCAGAAGAGCTGGCCGTCCTCGTAGTGCCCACCGCCGAGGACGAAATCCGGATCAGCGGCCTTCATGGCGTTCAACAGGGGAGTGAGGTCGTTGACCCCCGAAGGGTAGGTGCGCTTGAAGACAACGTTGAAGCCGAGCTCCTCGGCATAGTTCTCTGCGCCCTCCATGACCATGCGGGCGAACTCGGAGTCCTCGTAGGCCAGGGCCACGCGCTTGTCCTCAGGGGCGATCTGCTTGATCATGTCCAGAGTGCCCTTGTGATAACTGGTGGCCGGGCCAATGGTCTGCACTACGTAGTCGAAACCCTGTTCAAAGATCTTGTTGTTAGCTCCACCGTGGTCCATGTAGAGCATGTTGTGGCTTTCGGTGATCGGCGCCCCGCGGAGGGTCAGGCCGGAGCTGTAGGCGGAGAAGACCACATCCACCTTGTCCACGGTGATCAGGCGACCGATGAGGCTGGTCACGGACTCTTTCTTCGATTCGGAGTCGTAAACCTTGTATTCCAGCTTGTGCTTTTCCCCGTCGATGCTGATCCCGCCGTACTCCTGATTCACCCACTGCACGCAGGCCTTGATCCCGCCGACGGCCTGTTCGCCGGCCTTGGCGTATTTGCCGGAGAGACAGGCGGGATGACCGATGACAATACTGGACTGAGCCAAGCCCGTGCCGGGCGCGAAGAGCAAAAGGCACAGTCCGGCCAATAACGCGGCAAGGCATCTTTCTGCTACATGTTTCATCATCTCCCCTCCCTTGAATAGAAAGACAAACATTATATTTGATTTTTACGCATAAGTTGTTCTTCCTGTCAAGCAAAGGGAAAAACAGCAGGCTGATTCGGCTCGCTTCATTCAAGGAACAGATAAGAAGCTCAGCCCCTTGGTCTCTTTGCGGAGGGAAAGACGAAACAGCGCATTCCAAGTCCTGAATTCCTTCGGATCGAAGGTCGGGTGGGAACCCAAGGCAGGATAAGGGCCCCGTGGAGACAGGTTCTCTCCTCTTTTCGCTCCATGTGTCATCGTTCTCTTTCACTGAGGGTTTGTCTCGGAGCATTGCCGGAGGTCCAGGCGGCGCACGGCCAAAACAGCGGCCAGGACCAGGAAGCCGTGCAGTGTGAAGCCCAGGGGAAAGATGCCCATGTCCGCGAACCACCCCAGCAGCGCCGGCAGGAGTCCTGTGCCCAGGGCCATGGCCAGGGGGATGATCAGGGAGATGGCCAAGTTGCGCACCTGTGGGGAGAAGCAGGTGGAGATCGCGGTGAATCCGGCAGGGAAACAGGCCACAACCAAAAAGGGCTGAAAGAAGACCGCGGCCTGGAGAGCGCTGCCCTGCAAGAGCCCGATGAAGACGGTCAGCGTGCCCGCGCCGAGCAGGGCGGCGGTGATGGTTCGCCTGACACCGATGCGGTCCACGACGGCCCCAGAAGCCAGGACCACGCCCAGACAGGGGATCCGGGAGAAGGAGATGAGCTGGTTGGCCCAGGCTTGGCTCAGGCCGTGCTCGCTGACCAGGTACAGGGGGAGCATGCTGTAGCTGCCGAAGGCGACGCTCGCGGCGGAGGCAAAGAGCAGCACCAGGATCCAGAAGCGGGGTTCTATGAATAGACTGCGGGCCACCCTGGGATGCGGGGCCTCTCCTGGAAAGTTTCCTCCACGGCCGGCCAAGCTGAAGAAAAGGCCCATGAACAGGGCACCGAGGCCGAGGCAGGCGTAGACCGCCCTCCAGGTGAAGGCACCCCCGGCGAAGGAGGCGATGAGCGGGGCCAGAAAGAAGCTGGAATTGGGGGCCATCTCGTGCACTCCCAGCCCCTTGCCCCAGTGCTTCCCGGGAACCACCGAGGTCAGGGTGGAAATCCCGGAGGGGACGTAGAGGCCGCAGAACACTCCGGCCAGGCCGAGCAGCAGCTTGAGCAGGAAGAAATGGCCTACCTGGCTCAGCCCGAGCATGACCGCGGCGGTCCCGAAGACGGATACGAGCAGGGTCCTGCGATGGGTGAGGGCCTTGGCCAGGAACCCTGATCCGAAGAGCCCCAGGCCGTACCCCACCGCGAGGTAGAGAAAGATGACCCCGGCCTGGGCATGACTCACCCCGAATTCTGCCTCGATGGATGCGAGAAAGGGGGCCGGGATGAGGCGGGGCAGGAAGACGAAAAGGAATACTCCGGCCAAAAGGGCGGATTGAGCCAGTGCCGGGCTGCGCAGGAATGTGTCGCTCTGACGGGCCATGCTGTCGTCCTGGGGTTTGCCGGGCCGCTTGGAAGCATTGTGATGGCGATTGGACGCATTCCTGGATAGCACGGTTGCGCGCCTCCTGCCAAACAGCGCTGTGGCGGGACCTTGACAGATCCCCTGTGACAGGCCATTTTCAAAAGGCATGCTGTCATGGATCTCTTCCGTTTCGCAGCTCTCTTAACGTTGTTTAGGGCAAGGAATTCCGTAACCGCTCTCCAATGAAGATCAAGAAGGAGTGATCCCCCTATGCGCCAAGTGAACTACGAGCCGCTGAGTCCGCTGCACTTTCTGGAGCGGAGCGCGTACACCTTTCCGGAAAAGACAGCGGTCATCTATAAGGACGAGCAAACCACCTACGCCGGGCTCAAGGACAGGGTCTTCAAACTGGCCACCGCCCTCGGGCGGCAGGGCGTGGGGAAAGGGGACAAGGTGGCCTTTCTCTGTCCCAACACCCCGCCCATGCTGGAGGCCCACTACGGAGTTCCGCTTTTGTCCGCCGTGCTGGTGCCCATAAATATCCGCCTCTCATCCCAGGAAATTGCCTATATCCTCCAGGATTCGGGGAGCAAGTTCCTCTTCGTGGACACGGAGTTCAGCGGCTCAGTGGAGCCCATTCTGGAGGAGGTGGGCGATATCGGGCTGGTCAACATCTGCGACGTGGAGGGCAAGGCCTTCGACGCCCCGGACTACGAGGAGTTCATAAACCTTGAGCCGGAGCATTTCTTCCTCGGAGTGGAGGACGAGCTCCTGCCCATCACCCTGAACTACACCAGCGGGACCACGGGCCGGCCCAAGGGCGTGCTCTATTCCCACCGCGGGGCCTACTTGAACGCCCTGGGCGAGATCCTGGAGTACAAGATCCATTCCCGGTCCAAGTATCTCTGGACCCTGCCCATGTTCCACTGCAACGGCTGGTGCCACACCTGGGGCGTGAGCGCGCCGGGAGCCACCCACATCTGCCTGCGCAAAGTGGTCCCGGAGGAGATCTTTGCCGAGATCTCCCGCAACAGGGCCACGCACCTTTGCGGCGCCCCGGTGGTTCTGGGCGCCATGGCGGACTACGCCAGCAGGAACACAGTGGACGTGCCGGAGGGATTCGTGATCAACACCGCCGGAGCGCCGCCCTCTCCGGCAATTATCCGTCAGCTGGAGGAGCTCGGCTGCAATGTCACCCAGTGCTACGGCCTGACCGAGGTCTACGGCCCGCACAGCCTCTGCGAGTGGAAACAGGAGTGGGACGGCCTGTCCACTGAGGAGCGGGCCCGGATCAAGGCACGGCAGGGCGTGCCCTACATCACCACCACCTTCATGGATGTTATCGATCCCACCACCATGCAGCCCGTTCCCCACGACGGGGAGACCATGGGCGAGATCGTGATGTGGGGCAACAACGTTATGCTGGGCTACCACAACAAGCCCGGGGAAACGGATGAGGCCTTCCGGGGCGGGGTCTACCACAGCGGGGACCTGGCGGTGACCCATCCGGACGGATACGTGGAGATCAAGGACCGGCTCAAGGACGTGATCATCAGCGGCGGGGAAAATATCTCCAGCGTGGAGGTGGAGAATACCATCCATGAGCACCCGGACGTGCTGGAAGTGGCTGTGGTGGGTGTCCCCCACGAGAAGTGGCAGGAGGTGCCCAAGGCCTTTGTTACCCTGAAGGAGGGAGCCCAGCTGGACGAAGAGTCGCTGAAGGAATTCTGCCGGGAGCGTATCGCCAAGTTCAAGGTGCCCAAGTATTTCGAGTTCCTGGATCTGCCCAAGACGGCAACGGGCAAGATCCAGAAGCACAGGCTGCGGGAGCGGGCCCGGCAGTAGGGTCGCTCCCCTCGCAGGTCACAGGGCCGGCGCCGCTATCCCGATCCAAGCGGCGCCGGCCTTTTACTTTGCTCCCTTGCTTTGATTGCGCGGCGCGATGCCGCGCATCAGCGCAGGAAGTTCCGGGCCAGGACGAGTACGGCCTCGCGCAGGTCCTTTTTGCCCAGAACCCCTGTCTCCAGGAACTGTTGAATGAGAAAGCCCTCGAAAAGGGCGGTGACCAGGGCGCCCAGTTTCCTGGTGGCCTCCCGGTCCGCGACAAAGGGGGCCAACAGGTCCGCGAACAGGGAAGTGTTGAGGCGATAGCTGCTCTGGTTGAGCTTTTGCTTGAGCTCGTCGCTGCCGAAAGCGTGGGTGGTGAACTCCAGAATCACCCGGGACCAGGCGGTGTCGTCGCTAATGGTGTCCAAAAAGTCCATGATCACGTGGACCGCCTGCTCCGAGCTCTCCGCCTGCTCCAGCCTTTTCCGGCGTGTTGCCCGATAGCTCCGCAGGCGGTCCTCCATGATGTCCAGAAAGATTTCGTCCTTGCTTCGCCAGTGGCGATAGAAGTTGCCCTTGGCGTATCCGGCCTGGCTGGTGATCTCGGCGATGGTGGCCTGCTTGAAGCCCTTGCGGCAGAAGACCGCCACAGCCTGATCCATGATCTCTTGCCTGGTTTGCTGGGATTTTTCGTGTTGCTTGGTGCCCATAATTCCTGACTCAAAGTCATTTAGTGACCAGTGGTCAATAAGGTTGTGTGTAGCTGAGGCGCTTCGCGCTGTCAAGATCGCGGCGGCCCAGTAGCGCGGGTTCCCCGTGTCCTGTTCAGGGTTCAGGCTAGGGGCGATGAATGGGTGAGACAGGGAGCGCGTGAATCGGATATCCATTTACCCCGCATCAGGAGATTCAGGCCTGATCAGTCTTAAGTCCCGGGAGTCTTCTTGTTGACCTGCAAAATGAAGTACGGGTAAACTTATTGAGAATGGTTCCTGTTTTCTTGACTGGATCAGCAGCGAAGTAGCGAGGCGGAAATGGATAACCCGGAGATATGACATGAAATTCGCATGGAATTATATTGGGGGAAGTGGCCCTCTTACACGGCGCAGCTTTCTGGCGGCCGGCCTGCTCGGCCTGTCCGCCGCTGGTCTCTATCCCGCCCTTTCCCTGGCGGAGACCGGCACGCCCCACCTGGGGCTGGCCCGTGGCGATCCCGGGCCGGCCACGGAGGCGGCGGTGCAGATCATGGGCGGGATGGGGACCTATGTAGGTCAAGGGGACAACGTGCTCATCAAGCCCAACATGAGCTTCTCCGCTGGCCCCGAGGCCGGGGTCACCACCCATCCGGACGTGGTGGAGGCCTTGGCCCGCCTGTGCCTGCAAAGCGGAGCGTCGCGGGTCTACATCATGGATCACACCCTGAGGGACCCCTCGGCCTGCCGGAAGGAGTCCGGGATCGGAGACATCGCGGAA
>JAIPEP010000107.1 GCA_021737085.1 Desulfohalobiaceae bacterium
CAAGGCAACAAGAATCCTGGCGGGTAAGGGTTTGTTGCGCCTGATCCACGCGGATCCTACGAAGCAAAGGGATGTATATGAAGATCGCTGTCCTGGGTGCAGGGGCATGGGGAACGACCCTGGCCAATCTCCTGGCACAGAAGGGATACCGGGTGGTGCTCTGGGGCAGGGATCCGGAGCAGATGGAGCGGATGCGGCGCAAGGGAGAGAACGAGCGCCTGCTTCCCGGGGTGCGACTGAGCTTTAATCTCGAGCTCACCTCCGACCTCGAGGAGACGCTGGATCAGGCCTTTTTTACCATTCTGGCCGTACCCTGCCAGTATTTGCGCAGCGTGCTGGAGCAGGCCGAGCCCTGTTTCGCATCCGGCCCTGGCTTGGTCTGTGCCAGCAAGGGGATCGAGCTGGCGAGCCTGAAGCCAATGTCTGCTGTAGTGGTTGAGGCCCTGCAATCCAAGAGACCCAAGTATGCGGTGCTTTCCGGGCCCTCCTTCGCAGAGGAGGTGAGTCAGGGCCAGCCTACTGCGGTGAGTTTGGGATGCTCCGACCTCGCTTTGGCAGAAGAGCTGCAGAGGGTCCTCTCCACAGAGCGCTTTCGAGTCTACACCAACCAGGACTATGCAGGAGTGGAGCTGGGCGGGGCGATCAAGAATGTCATGGCTCTGGCCACGGGAATTTGCGATGGGCTTGGCTTCGGTCAGAATGCGAGAGCCGGACTGATCACCAGGGGATTGGCAGAGATGTCCCGCCTGGGGCGCAGCATGGGCGGAAGTCCAGATACGTTCATGGGCCTGTCCGGAATCGGAGATCTTGTGTTGACCTGTACCGGGAGCTTGAGCCGCAACAGGCGAGTGGGTCTGCGACTGGGAGCAGGGGAGGGCCTAGAGTCCATCCTTTCCGGGATGCAATCAGTGGCCGAAGGGGTGAAGACTACTGAGGCCCTGCATCGACTGGGCCAGAAAAAGGGAGTGGAGCTCCCCATTACCGACCAGGTCTATGCCATACTCTCCCAGGGAAAAGACGTGGGGATTGCTGTTCAAGAGCTGATGACCCGGGAGCTAAAAGGGGAGTGAGTCGCTCTTCCGCCCAGTGCTGCCTTGTGTCCGAGAGCGCCTTGAGTAGGAAGCGAAACTTATCCATTTGTCTTGACAAAGTGTTTCTGACGGCGTAGAATATTACGGATTTTAATATAATTCAGGAGGTTATTAAAGATCGGCCTCTTCTGCTTCGCTGCAGGTCCACTTGCACTTTTACATCAGGACATGGGGCTCGAGGGTAGAAGGGTACTTTTCTTATGGCGCACTACAGAACCGGGTCTTGAGTAGATGAGGCCCATAAAGGGAGGACGTTATGGCGAAGGAAAAGAAAGCGGAAGGATCGCAAGCCAAGGGGCTCTCTCCAAAGGATTATACCGCGTGCGATGCGACGGCCCAAATGTTGGAGAAGGCCCAGAAGGACGGGGTCGAGACTGCCTTTGATCGAGCAGCCAGCATGAAGGCCTGCCCCATCGGAGCGGACTCCGCATGCTGCAAGCACTGCTCCATGGGCCCCTGCCGCCTAAACGCCAAGGATCCCTACAGCAAGACGGGCGTCTGCGGCGCGGACATCGACACCATCCAGGCCCGGAACTTCGCCCGCATGACGGCCTCGGGCGCCTCGGCGCACACGGACCACGGCATGTCCATGCTCGATGTCTTCCGGGAGGTGGTCAATGGCGAGATCAGCGACTACACCATAAAGGATCCAGTCAAGCTTCTGGATGTGGCCCAGTCCATAGGGATCGATACAGAGGAGAAGTCCACCCAGGATATCGCCCAGGAGCTCTACCAGGAGCTGGAGAGGACCTACACCCAGGTGGAGGGGGAGATTCCCTTTGTCTCTCGGGTTCCGGAAAAAACCATGGAGACCTGGCGCAAGAACGGGATCGTTCCCCGTGGTTCCATGCGGGAGATCATGGAGATCATGCACCGGACCCATATCGGGGTGGACCAGCATTACGAAAATATCACCAAGCAGATCAACCGGACTGCTCTGTCCGATGGCTGGGGCGGCTCCATGGTGGCCACGGAGATCTCGGACATCCTCTTCGGGACCCCCTCTCCAGTGCAGGCGGATGTGAACATGGGCTGCCTCAAAGAGGACCATGTCAATATTATCGTCCACGGGCACGAGCCCAATCTCTTCGAGTCCATGCTGGTTTCGGTCAACGACCCGGCCATGGTCCAGGCTGCCCAGGACGCGGGAGCCAAAGGGATTAATCTCGTGGGCATGTGCTGTTCCGGGGCGGAGATGCTCAGCAGGCACGGTGTGCCCCATGCGGGGAACTTTATGTCCACAGAGGCCATCCTGGTCACTGGTGCGGTGGATGCCATGGCCGTGGACGTGCAGTGCATCAAGCAGGGCCTCGCCCCAGTGGCCAAGTGCTACGACTCCTACCTCTTCACCACCAATCCCAGGTGCCATATTCAAGGGGCTGAGCACATCGAGTTCGAGGAGCGTGACCCCAAGGAGTGCACGGATGAGGTGGTAGTCAAGGGCATCGCCCGCTACAAGAACCGGACCGCCAAGGTGGAGATCCCCAATATCACCAATTCCGGGATTCACGGCTTTTCCCATGAATACATCAAATACATGCTGGGTGGTAGCTTCCGCAGCTCCTACTGGCCTTTGAACGACAACATTATTAACGGCCGGATCCGCGGCGTAGCCGGGGTTGTCGGCTGCACCAACCCCAGGGTGAGGCATGACTGGGTCCATGTGGAGATGGTTAAGGAGTTGATCAAGAACGACGTTCTTGTGTTGCAGACAGGGTGCTCCCAGATCTCCCTGGCCAAGGCCGGATTGCTCACTCCTGAGGCGGCCTATTTGGCCGGGGACGGCCTGCGCGAGGTCTGCGAGGCCGTGGGATGCCCGCCCGTGCTTGGCTTGGGCTCCTGCGTGGACAACAGCCGCATCCTCATCGCCGCCGCGGAGATGGTCAATGTGGGCGGCCTCGGTGACAGCATCGCCGAGCTTCCCGTGGCCGGAGCCGCACCGGAGTGGATGAGCGAGAAGGCCATCAGTATCGGGCAGTACTTCGTGGCCTCGGGCGTGTACACCGTTTTCGGGGTGACCTTCCCCACCACTGCTAACACCAAGTTCCAGGACCTCCTTTTTGATGGCCTGGAGCAGCAAGGACTGGGCAAGTGGGGCTTCGCTGTTGATCCCTACGAAATGGCCCATTTGATGGTCAACCATATTGATAAGAAACGTCAGGAGCTGGGCATCGACAAGGCTCGCGAGCGTGTGCTCGTGGATATGGCGGATAGGCGCGCTGCCTAGTTCCTTTCCCTGTTGACTGGAAACTAAGCGTTCAGGGCCCCTTCGAGGGGCCCTTTTTTATGGCCTTTTGAGCGGGAATGTGCTACGCGGAGAGAAGCAAGAAGAGATGAATCTTTTCAGGGCGAGATCGTTCCTACTCGAGTTGGTGTAGCAGCGCGAAACCAGAAGCAATACCGGGGAGTAGATGTATGCAAGAGGCCGCAGAGAAGGCCAGGGTGCTGCTGGAATCCCTGCCCTACATGCGCGAGTTCTCCGGACAGACGGTGGTTATCAAGTACGGCGGCAGCGCTATGATCGAGGAAAGGCTGAAGCAGAGCTTCGCCCTGAACGTGGTCCTGCTCAAATACATCGGCATCAATCCGGTAATCGTGCATGGCGGCGGGCCGCAAATCGGCAAAATGCTCACTCAGCTGGGGATTGACAGCGACTTCAAGCAGGGGCTGCGGGTAACCGATTCCGCGACCATGGATGTGGTGGAGATGGTACTCGTGGGCAAGGTGAACAAGGAGATCGTGAACCTGATCAATCAGAGCGGCGGCCTGGCGGTGGGCCTCTCGGGCAAGGACGGCAGGCTTATCGAGGCGGAGAAAATGGAGATGGTCCTGTCCAAAAAGGACGCTCCTCCGGAAATCATCGACCTGGGCCGCGTGGGCGAGGTGCGCTGCATTCGCACCATGCTCCTGGACTCGCTGCAACAGCGTGGATTCATCCCCATTATCGCTCCCGTGGGCGTAGATGAGGAGGGCTATACCTACAACATCAATGCGGATGATGTCACTGCCGCAGTAGCCGAGGCCCTGGAGGCCAAGCGCATGATCCTGCTCACCGATGTGGAGGGGGTTATGGCCGGGGAGACACTGCTTTCTTCCCTGAGCCGCAGGGAAGCGGTGCGGGCCATCGAGGAGGAGGAGATCCAGGGCGGGATGATCCCCAAGGTGAAGTGCTGCCTGGAAGCGGTGGAGTCCGGGGTGGACAAAACCCACATCATCGACGGGAGGGTGGAGAACTCCATCCTGCTGGAGATGTTCACCAATGCCGGGATCGGGACGGAGATTGTGCCCTGACAGTCTTTCCCTTCAGAGACGGAGCTCCCAGAGCGTGACCTCCATGTCGTATTCGCGTTGGACCACCCGCTTTTCCGAGAGCGGGCAACAGCTCCAGCCCAGGGACTGGAGCCAGCGGAGCAGGCCCCTTGTGGTTTGTCGCTCCGGGGTGCTGAGAAGCACTTTTCCCTCTGGTGCCAGCACCCGCCGCAGAAAAGCCTCTACTGGCTCCCAGAAGCGCTTTTCATAGAGGATGTCCGCTGCGAAAACCAGAGAAAAGCTTCCCGGCTTGAACCCGCAGCAACGCCAGTCCATCAGAACCGCGTCAGGCAGAGGCACCGAGTTCAGACGGGCGTTTTTCCTTGTGTAAAAGACAGCCCCGCGCTCGTAGTCCATGCCCACTACTCTGGCCGCGTTTCGCGCCGCTACTAGGGAGCACAGCCCCAGACCGCAGCCCAGATCGAGACAGCGACGGCCTGAGGTCTCCCCGGGGCGAGACGCGATCCACTCCGCCAAATGGATCGCTGCTGGCCAGACTTCCACCCAGTAGGGAATGCGCTCGTCCTCCCCGAAGTCATTTTCCTCCATGGCTGTCCACAAGGACTCCAGATCGCTAGGCCTGTGCAGGGTGTAGAGCGCCTCTCTGATTCGCACTTGTAGAGGCATTGCTGGCCCCATATACCGGAATGCCGGCTTGACAAAGGAAAATCCCCCCGCTTACGATTCAACACGTTTATATTGCGATGGCCGTTTTGTCCGGGGGCAGGGTATGACCTGGCCATGGGAGAGCATCAAATTAGCCTCTATGCTCCAGGAGATCAAATAAACCGTATCCCCTAGTTGGGGGGAGTGAGGAAGTGGAGATAAGGGAAGCTCGGACAAGCCGGAATGGAGTCATTATGAGCTCAGACAACGTGCCCCAGCGGCACGAGACCGCGCATACCATCCTTGTGGAGGCCAACGAGCTGTTCTACAGACAAGGTTATGAAAAGACCTCTATGCGGGAGATAGCCGAGCGGGTGGGAATCAGCAAGGCAGCCATGTACCACCATTTTCAGAGCAAGGAAGAAATCCTGTACACTCTGTGCATTCAGGGCGGGGAGATGATGGAGGAAAACATGCAGCGAGCCATCTCGCGCAACGAGGAGTCAGGAGCCCCAGTGCGCGAGCAGTTGACCGATATACTGTTCGAGTATACCACGACCTATCTCCAGCACAAGAACTTCAACAAGATCCTCCTCCATGACATCGAATCCCTGCCAGAGGAGAAAAGGCGCGTGATCCAGAATTACGAAAAGGTGAACATCCATCGTTTGCAGAATTATCTGAAGCGATTGATGGATCAGGGGCGCATGCGTCCCTGCGAGCTTACCACCTTGACCTTTTCGGTATTCGCCTCCGTGCATTGGCTCTACTTCTGGTTCAATCCCCAAGATGACCTCGATCTGCGCAGCGTAATGGAGAATATCACCGATGTGTTCTGGAATGGGCTTAAGCCTAACATGGATTGAGGCCTGCACATCCGCCGCTTCCCCCGAGTCCTCCCCAGGTCGCCCTTTGGGAAAGCTCACGGCTGTGCGGAGGGAAGGAGATATTTTTTATGACCGGTCCAGGCGCTCTTAACGGAATCAAGGTGGTCGATCTGTCCCGCTTGCTTCCCGGACCCTACTGCACCATGATTCTGGCCGATCACGGCGCCCGTGTGGTCGCTGTGGAGGACAAGCGTTTCCGAGACGATCTCTTCCTTAGCGATCTATACCGGAACAAGGAACATGTGCAGCTCAATCTCAAGACAGAGCAGGGAAGAAGGATCTTTTTTTCCCTCCTTAGGGACGCGGACGTCCTCTTGGAGGGATTCCGCCCGGGGGTTGTGGACAAGCTGGGAGTGGACTACGAGACGATTTCCGGTTTCAATCCGGGCATTATTTATTGTTCCCTTAGCGGGTACGGACAGACTGGCACTTATGCGGGAAGGGCGGGGCACGATGTGAACTATCTGGCCCTGAGCGGAATGCTGGATCTGGTGGGCCTAGAAGATGGCCCGCCCTTCATTCCCGGATTTCAGGCTGTGGACATCGCCGGCGGGCTTCATGCGGCGACAGGTATACTTATGGCCCTTTTGCACAAGGAGCGGAACGGAGAAGGGCAGTACCTGGATATATCCTTAGCGGACTCCGCCATGAGCCTGGCCCAGGGGCTGATGCACCTTTATCGGAACAATCCCAGTTCCGTGCAACGGGGCCGGAGCCTTTTCTCCCATAAGTTCGCCTGCTACAACGTGTATGTCACTGCGGACGAGGGATATATCGCGGTGGGGGCACTGGAACCCTCCTTTTGGGAACGGCTTTGCCATGCTCTGGGGATCACGGAGTACATCCCCCTGCAGTACGATGAATCCCGGCGGGAAGAAATCATCCGGGCGGTAGCCGGTGTCTTCGCCTCTCGCGATCTGGATTTCTGGGAAAAGGAGCTGCGGGATCTCGACGCCTGCTGCGAGCCGGTGAGGACCTTGTCCCAGGCCCTGGAATCCCCTCTCTTTCGAGAACGGGGGACTGTCCGTCCCGCCGGGGAGGGAGAAAGCCCCAGGCTGGGGGCTACAGTACGCATGAGCCACACGCCCGCAGTGGCTCCCCGCCCCGAGCCGGAATTCGGTCAGGACACGGAGAGCCTGCTCCGGGAGCTCGGGTACGGGGATGGCGATATCGCCCGGCTCGCGGAAGAGGGTGTGATCTAAAGGGTGGTCTCCTCCGGAACCACTCCTCTGGGACTGATCTCCGGCGATGCCATGTCCCCTCTCACCCAAGCAAGCGGCCGCTCCTTTTCGGAGAGGAGCGCCACCGGAACGGTCCTATGCAACACGCTTTTTCCCACATCGCTATCGTGACCAAAGAGCGGCATGAAGAGGCCCGGCGTCTGGGCGGCCGCATCGGGCGCTGGCTCGCAGAACAGGGAGTGGGGACCCAAATCCTTACCAACGAGCAAAACAGGGAGCACCTTCTCCTGGAGCGGACCACTCCGGATCTTGTCCTGGTGCTTGGCGGGGACGGGACCGTTCTCAGCGTGGCGCGGAAGCTGGACAGCGGTCCGGATGTGCCGTTGCTTGGGCTCAATCTGGGGCAGATCGGCTTTTTGACCGAGCTTTCCCCGGAAGGTTGGCGAGAGGGGCTGGAGGAGGTGCTTAGTGGCGGCTATATTCTCTTGAGCAAGGTGATTCTGCAATACAGC
>JAIPEP010000012.1 GCA_021737085.1 Desulfohalobiaceae bacterium
CACGATTGGATCAAACAGAAAGGCGATCCATCCAGAATGATCCTAATGGACGTTTCCGGTGACTCCATGTCACCGGAGATTAAAGACGGGGACACAGTCTTAATAGATCAGAGCCAGACGGATATATATATTGGAAAAATATATGCAGTGAGCATTGGCCAGGAGATAACAGTAAAATACGTAGAAAGAGTTCCGGAAAAAATCATCTTGCGCAGCGCCAACAGGGGTTGGCATGATATAGAAGTAGACATAAGAGGAGACTTGGGAGAATCGGTAAGCATCATTGGCAGGGTTATCTGGTGGTGTAGGGAGGCGAGGTAGCGGAGCTGACACCGTTCTGACGGATGCCCTTCTCACCCACAGAGCGGACAGATATCCACCTATTCCCCGATCCGTCTCAGGTATTCCTCCCGGCAATTCCTCTCCACATCCAACAGGCCCCGCAGGGCCTGATTGAAGTCCCGGGCCCCGGTGGCAAAGACACCGTGGCCGTACACAATCACCCCCTTGTCCTCCTCGATCGCTGGAGGAACGGTTCTGCACAGCCCGAAGGGCCCGGTGCCCACCTCCCCAGGCACGACGGGATAGCCCCGCACCTCGCGCTGTTCGGGACAGCGGCGGAAGCATTCGCCCTCTTTGTCGCAATCCCCTCTCTTGTCGCAATCCATGGACATGATCACGGAAAACTTGGGATGACCGTGCAGCACGGCCAAGTGCCCCGTCTTGCGCAGAATGTCCCGATGCGCCGGTAGCTCGCTGGAAGCGGTGATCCCCGCGCAGGAGGAGTTGTCCAGGGGGCAGGGGTCGATGTGGCCTATTAGCTCGTCCAGGGAGCTGCTGGTCTGGGAGATGTACAGGGTATCCCCATAGAGATAGGAGATGTTGCCGAAGAAAGAGTCCACCAGCTTGTATCCCACCACCATTTTCCCTGCCTCATCCATGGCCCGGATCATCCGTGCCTTGTCCCGGAAGGGGCCGCGCTCCAGCTCCGCATCCGGTTCCTCCGGCAAGGGGTCCAGATAGGACAGGGCCTTATGCAGCACCTCCCTCTGCTCCGGGGCTACCGAGCCGTTCTTGCTGTCCTGCAGATAGTCGGAGAAGAACTTGACGAAGCAGGCGAAGCACACCGAGCTATAGAGGATGTAGGCCTGCTCCGGGCTGACCCACCCGTAGGCCACTATCCCGCGGTCCTGGACCATAACCGCTTTCCTGGTCCTCAGGGCCTGCGTGAGCCTCTCCGGATCCAGTGATGGAACCACCGGGATGTCATGGATAAAGGTCCTGGTCTCGCAGTCCTCCGGGAGGATCCTTCCCTCGTTTGTCCGGCACAAATAGCTGATGATGGACCTGTATGGCTCCCGGGGAGGGGAAAAGAGAAGGGAGTTGATATTTATCCTCTCGAAAACCCCCTCCAGGATCTCGGTTTGCGGATCTTCCCTGTTCCAGACCAGATCCGCGTCCAGGAAGCCGAGCAGGGCCTGTCCCGGTTCCGCAAGCTCCGCCTGTTCCAGCTTGCTCACATATTTGTCTATGATGTCCTTCATGCCCAAAGCCCCAGCTCCTTCGCCTTTTTCGGCAAGGGAAGCCCCTCCCCGTCCAGCCCCCGTATGCGGTAATAGTTGCCCCTGGCCTCCAGGAAGGCCTCCCTGTCCAGGGGCGGGACCTCCAGGTCCTCGAAGCTGCCTCCTTTGTGTGTGAAGAAGCGCTCCGGCAGATCGTCGTCGCTGGCAGTGAAGCCGTTGGCGCAATTGAGCATCCGTTCCCGGAAATAGATCCTCTCCCCGATATCCAGCAGCTGCTGCTGGGAGTATTCTATCCCTGTCACTGCGGTAAGCGCCTTGGCGTACTCCTCCAGTGTGGCGCTCAGGAAGGCGAATTTGCAGGCGGTAAGCGAGTCCACAACCGCGTTCATGTCCTCCGCGATCTTGATGATGCGCGCCTTGCCCGCAAAGCTGAACCTGTCCGTGACCACCGGCTTGCGCAGGATCTCGTGGACAATGGGATAGGAGCGGAGGTGGCATCCCCCCCGGGTGGAGGTGGCATAGGCCAGGGCCATGCCATAGGCCCCCCTGGGGTCGTATGCCGGCAGCTCCTGGCCCTTGACGGTCACCGCCGCCTCGGGGCTGCCTTGCGCCGCGGCGTACGCCGCGCTGCCCAAGGCGAGATCCGCGCCCTCTCCCCGGCAATGGGCGATGTCCTCGATCAGGCCGAGGATTTTGTCCGGAGTCAATTCTTGGCCGGTGACCTCCGCGTAGCAGCCAAGGGTCGCGCCGGTGCTTATGGTGTCCAGCCCGTATTCCGTGCAGAGCCGGTTGGCCTCCACCACGGTCTCCCGGCTCTCGTTGCCTATCAGCGCGCTGAAATGGGACATGGTCTCGAATTCCGGCATGGGCCGCTTGTCCCGCGACCTGCGCTTGCACTGGATGCGGCATCCGGTGCAGCCGGCTTTCTTGGGGCTGTATTCCCTGAAGTAGGCAGGGGCGTTCATCTCTGTGGCGGCAGGGAAATGGGTGTGCCGGAAGTTGTCCGCGGGCATCATGCGCCTGCTGTCCATGAGATCGTACAGCGCTCCCGTGCCGAAGCTGCTTAGCCCCAGATCGCCGCTCAATACCGGGGAGGCGGCAATCAGTCTGTTGATGTCCTCTCCTGCCCGTTGCAGCCCTTCCGGATCCCACACCTTTGTTTTTCCCTCCCCCAAGACGGTGATGTACTTTAGGTTCTTGGCGGCGCAGACCAGGCCCAGTCCGTTCCTGCCGGCAAAGAAATGGGAATCCACCACGACGTTGGCCAAGCGGGCGCCGTTTTCCGCAGCCGGCCCGATGATCAGGCTGGAGGCGCGCCCCTCCAGCCGCTCGCGGGCCTGGCTGACCCCCATCCCTTGCAGGGCCCTAGCAGGGCTCAGGGAGCACTGGGAGCCCCGGATTTCGATTCCGCATAGCTCCCGGCTCTGCCCCGTGATCACCAGGCCGTCCCAGCCCGCCTTTTTCAGGGTGCTGCCGAAGCTTCCCCCTACCGAGGAGTCTGCCAAGGTGCCGGTCAGAGGAGAGCGGGACATGACACACATCCTGCCGGAGGTGGGGGCCCTGGTATTCACTAGCGGGCCGGTCATCAGGACCAGGGGCATATCCGGGTCCTGCCAGCCCAGGGACATGCGTTCCTTCAGCAAATAGCCTGCTAAGCCCTTGCCCCCGATATAGGCTCCATAGACCTCTTGGGGCAGGGTCAGGGTGGAGGACTTCCCCTCCCTGAGATCGATACACAGGATCTTTCCGTGCCATCCGTACATATCCGTCCTCGTGGTCAGGGCAGCCGGACATTCCGGGCATGCCTGGACTGCCAAGCCCAGGACCGTGCAGCGAAGTTTACCCTTCCCTCTAGCTCCCTGTTTAAGGTATAATTTTTTCTGGAAAGCTTTATGACATGGCCGGGGCGAGCGCACAACCCGGTAAGGGCGCCCCGTACAGAGAAACCGCAACCTCCAGGAAGGAGAAAAGGTGGGAGATTACACATGATACTAGGTTTGGGAATACTAAATTTCCTCCTTATACTATGGCAGTTAGCCACTGGCATGCGTTGGATAAAGGTTTCCTATAAGACACACAAAAAAACCGGAATAGCCCTGCTAGTCAGTGCTCTGATTCATGGAGCACTCGCCTTATTGGTCTAACAGGGCGCCCCCAATCTTCCAATTGCTTCGTTGCTTCAAAAAGTTCAAACTCTCACGTAGGCTAACTACGCTACGACCTTGAACTTTTTTCGCCCGTCACTTGAAATTTTTGAACGCCCTGCCTGCCAAGACGTTTTCAAAGACTACTAAGGATGCCTTCGCCTCCTTCATATGACCGAAGCTTACTGTCCTGGAATGACTAGCACCTTGCCAGGCTTTCCAGGACATTATACCTCATTGCATTGACCGTATATCTATAGCATGGTAATATATTTATTGTATTAGATTTTAACCTGTTTTTGTAATGCCTTTTCTGGAATTGATGTTGATTTCCTTCATGTCAAACACAACCTTCTAAAAGAAATTTCGGACCTATTTCATTTTCCCATAAGAGAAAATGCAATTGTTACTTTTTAAAGCCTAAAAAGGAGGCAAACATGGATGCGAGTTATGTAAAAGAGTGTTATCCCAATTCCTGCTCCCAGGTTGAAAGTGCATGGAACGATTACTTAGATGCACTGCAAGAGGTCTTAAATAACCTGGAAACAGAAGTTCAAGCAGCAGAAAGCAAGAGCTATTGCACAGAAGATTGGTGCCGTGCAACCGAGAAGATTCTAGAGGACTTTTTCCATCTTATCTTTTCTTTGCATGTCCCTAGCTTTATTCAGGAACATGAGTCTGAAAAACTATATAACCTAAAGAAGAAAGTACAAAGTCTTTATACAAGATTCCGCTCTGCATCTGATATGTCCGTCTCAGGGTTATAGTTTGTGGCCCACGGGATCGGGCAAGCGCCGCGCCTTCCCCAAGGTGGATCGCGCCGGCTGGTTCGAGGAGAGCACAGCCGCGGACAAGCTGCACAAGGGGCAAGTTCCGCTTTTGGACCGGTTGCGGAGGTACCTGGAAGGAAGCACTACGTATTAGGGTCCCCTCATGTACCACGCTTCAACAAAGGGATACAATTGTCAATTTGGGGCGGGCTCTTTGGTGATCTCCAGTAGCGAATCCGCGATATCCCGGCTCAGGGAAGCCAGTGCCTTACTCATGGCCGCGGCGACAGCTTGATGATCCGCACCCTTCACTGGGGGCTTATATACGGCCCGCCGAGTGCGAAGGGCTTTTCCGCTTTGGGTATCCCGGAAGGTCCAATTGGCGATCAGAAGGGCCCGGTCCCGCTCCAGGGACTCGAACCGATGCACATCCAAACTGAGGCGATAGTCACTGCGAGCTCTTTTGCGTTCGGGAAACACTGCGATATTCCCGCCGCAAAGACGGGAGTTCAGATTGGCCCTCAGGACCCGGACAAAGTTCTCCCGCAAGGGCTCGGCCCAGTGATGGAGCTCGCTTAAGCTGAGCCGATTGGGCCCCACCCGGGTCACCATTTCCGAACGATCCAGGTATTCGGGGAAAGACACCGGACCGAGCTCCACGTGCGGACATGCTTCGCTCTGGGCCATGGAGCCCTCGGACCCGCCTCCCGAAGTTTTCGCGGTCAATACATAAAAGGAGGTGGGCTGAGAGGCCGTACATCCCACAAAAAACAAGATCCCCAGGAAGAGGAGGAAGGGGCGAAAAAATGCCATGTGGCTCATAGTTACTCCAGATTTGTCCATCCTAACCTGTTCCCCATCGAAAGCCATCCTATCCGGAAGGTAGCTTTTCTCCCGGGCATCCCGCTATCCGCCCGGAAGGACCAACTGGCCCGGACGAAGGACTTTCCCCGAGATTTTTAAAAAATCAATTGCTCCCCTTGCCTCGCCACAGGGCATCCGGATGCCGTTCCAGGTATCGAGCCAGGGATCGAATGGAACTGGCTGCCGAGGAGACCTCCTTTAGCGCGTCCTTTAGCTGGTAGCGAAGCTCGGGGTCGCCAGCCATATCCTCCACTGCTGCTAGAGAGGTTTCGCTCTGTTTTAGTGTGGAGCGGGCAGCTTCCAGGGCCTGCCTCAGGCTGGAAGCCAGCTCTCCGCTAGCCCCCTGGTCCAGGGACAGGGTTCCCTCCATCTGCTCGAAGGCGTCTTCTGCAGCCCTGCTGGCGTTGTTCAGCTCCCGGGCAAGACGCTCCAGCCGCTTGTCCGTTCGCTGCATCATCCCTTGAGCCGAGTCCAGGGTGGTGTTCAACTGCTTCGCCACTTGGGGCACCTCCCTGTCCAGATCCGTTAACACACTTCTGGCTGCCTGCAGGGACTTATTCAAGGCTTTAAGGCTCTCCGAGACCTGAGGGGAGTTGATGGTCCGCTCGATCCCTTCCAATGCAGAGGTAAGCTTGGTCAACAACTCCTCGAGCGGAAGTTTTTGCACAGTCCGGGAAATCTCCTGCATTCTGGAGGGAACCGTGGGGATCTCGGGATACTTCAGATCCCGCTGGGCCATTTTCGCCGGAGTCCCGGGCATGATGTCCAGCTCGACCATGCGCTGCCCGGTAATGTAGCTCAGATTGCGGACCCGGGCCCGCATCCCCCGATCGATCAAGTCGGAGAAGAGCTCGTCCACTTGGCCCTTCCCCTCCTTCCATCGGATTAGGCGGGGATCTATCTCGATATAGACCGGCATGTTCACGGTCATGGCTTCCGGGTTGGTCACCACGCGGACATCGGTTACTCTCCCGATTCGCACCCCCCGGAACTGGACCGGGGCGCCTTCGCTCAATCCGCTCACGGAGTTTTCGAAGTTGAGAACAAATCTCGATTTTTGCACCCAAAACTCGGACTGGGTCAAAAAAACTGCGAACAAGGCGGCAATGAGCAGCCCCCCGAGCACAAAGCTCCCTACGAGAATGCTTGTGGTCCGACCTCTCATAATCCGCTCTCCATACGCTCTCCTCCTCGGGTGAGAAAGGCCCTGACCCTGGTATCGCCGCTGGATTGCAGGAGCTTCCTGGGCTTGCCCCTGGCGATGGCGGTCTTCTCCTTACTGTCCAGTAAAATAGCATCGTCCGCGATGGCGTAAATGCTGTCCAGCTCGTGGGTCACCACCACCATGCTCGTGCCCAGGCTGTCGCAGAGCTCCAGTATGAGGTCATCCAAGAGCTTGGCATTGACCGGATCCAGCCCGGCCGAGGGCTCGTCGAGAAAGAGGATCTCCGGATCTAGGGCCATGGCCCGGGCCAAGCCGGCCCGTTTCTGCATCCCCCCGCTCAGCTGGGCCGGATAGGACTCCTCGGCACCGGTCAAACCCACCAGGGCCAGCTTGAGGGAAACCAGATCCCGGATATCCCGGGTGGAGAGCTCGGTATACAGCTCCAGGGGCAAGGCCACGTTCTCCGACAGGGTCATGGAGCTCCACAGGGCCCCCCGTTGATATAGCACGCCGCAACGGCGCAGAATCTCCTTCCGCGCCGAGTCCGACCCGCCCCAGAAGTCCTCGCCGCGGAACAGGACCTCTCCGCTGTCGGGCCGAGCAAGACCCACGAGGGCCTTGAGCAGGGTGGACTTCCCGCTGCCGCTCTCGCCCATGACCACGAACACCTCGCCCTCCCGGACCTGAAAACTCACCCCTTCCAGGACCACATACCCTCCGTAGCTCACCAGCATATCCTTCACACTCAAGTGGATGGAGGGGCCCCCGGGGGGATTGTTTTCCGCCTGCTCCCGCATGGCTATCCACTCCGTACTCGGCCTGACCTTTGAACCATAGCCGCTGCGTAACCTGATACAGGCTCGCCTTCCGGCTAAATCCCCACAATGTCGCAAAGCACGGCCAATATACCGTCGGTGGCAATGATGGCCACTGTTGCCGTAACTACGGCTGATGTGGCAGCAAAGCCCACAGCTGCTGCGTTTCGCTCCGACTGCATTCCCCGGAAGCATCCGATCAAGCCGACCAAGAAACCGAACAAAACGCTCTTGAAGAGCCCGATTCCCAGATCTACAGTGCTAAAAGCGAGCTCGGCCTGATCCACAAATTGTATGAAGGGAATATCGAGCATGCCCACCGCCACGGTCAACCCGCCCAGCATCCCCATAAAATCGGCGTAGAGGCACAAAACAGGCATCATCAGGACTAGGGCCACGATCCGGGGGGCGACAAGGAACTCCATGGGAGAGAGCCCTAGAGTGTTCAGGGCATCTATCTCCTCGTTCAGGTTCATGGTTCCCAGATGAGCCGCATAGGCCGCTCCGGTCCTGCCCGCCATGATGATGCCGGTCATGAAAGCTCCCATCTCCCGGATCATGGATATGGTGATCAGGTTGGCCACATAGATCTGCGCCCCGAACTGCTTGAGCTGGACCGCTCCCACAAAAGCCAGGATGAGCCCGACCAAGAGGTTGACCAGGGCGATGATGCTCAGGGCCTCCACTCCACACTCCCGGATCAGGACCCCAAAATCCCTCTTGCGGAAAGAGCCCATCCCCATGACGAACCGCGCCGAGGCCCTTGCGGACCTGCCCAGAAACTCCAGGAAATAGAGGGCGTCCTTAACTAGCGCAAAAACTCCGTGTCGAAAGATCTCCTGGACAAATCCGCTTTGCTCCCGCTTCCCGACTTGCTCCTCCGGCGGTCTCGCCGTGGCCAGATCCACCAGACGCATTGCTCCGGAAGGAAGGCCAGTGAGATCAAAGACAATACCCCTTTTGTGACAGACTTCCTCAAGACGGAGCAAAACTGTGATCAAGCGGCTGTCCCAGGCAAAGAGCTCCTGAGTGTCGAACTGCAGACGTTCCACCAGCGTGGTGCGGCAAAAGTCATTCAGCCCGCGGACCACTCCGGGAAAAAGGGAATGCTCCTTGGTCCAGGCCCCCTTCATGGCCAGGATGGCTATACCCTCTGCGCCGTAACGGAAGCTGAACTCAGGCTGCGGAGACTTTCCGGTGGCGGGATTACTTCCCGGACTGGATCCGGATTCCGTCATGGGGACAACCCCCTCTCCGAAAAAAACAAGACCATGCTCTCCAGGAAAAACAGATCCATACTAAACTTTGACCCAAAACGCATACACCGTCAAGACGGCCCGGGATTTCTGCGCGTTTTCTTGGCTCCTTACATGTGGGAAACTGATCGTGGACACGAGCTTTGATTGATCCGGTGACCCGCGCGTGATATTTAGAAAATAATCCGGATCCTTTACGGTGACTCACACGGAACAAAAAAAGTCTCTGAAACCTTGCTCAGGGGGTGGCCTATGTATCCCTTTCTATTTTCGCAGTTGGACATCAGGGAGAGAAAACTAAAGAACAGGATAACCATGGCCCCGCTCTACCTGGGGTATGCCGGTCAGGGAGGCGTGGTGTCCCCGCTCCTTTTGGAGCACTATCGGCTAATGGCCCGAAGCGGGGCGGCCATGGTCGTAGTGGAGAACGCGACTGTGGAGCATCCCCTCGGAGACGGAGCCAATCGGGTCCTTCGGGCGGATACGGAGGAGACTATGGATGGATTGGCCCAGCTCGCCGCCACGATTCAAGAGGAGGGGGCTCTGGCCTGCCTGCAGCTCAACCACGCAGGCAGGTTCGCTGCTGTGGAGCAGCCGGTTGCTCCCTCGGAGGTGGAAACCTTCGGAGGCATTCCCAGGGCCCTCACAGAATCGGAGATCCAAGCGGTGCAAGAGAGTTTTGCCGCGGCAGCGAAAAGGGCCCAAAGAGCGGGTTTCGACATGGTCGAGCTCCACGGGGGCACAGGGTATCTCCTGGCCCAGTTTCTCTCTCCCCGGACCAATAAGAGGGATGACGCCTACGGCGGAAGCCTGGAGAACAGGATGCGCTTCCCTCTGGAAACCTACAACCGCGTGCGGGAGGAGGTCGGCGATTTTCCCGTGGGGTATCGCTTTCTGGCGGACGAGCTGCTGCCGGACGGATTGAAGCTCGAGGAGTCCACCCTCTTCGCGCGGTCTCTGGAGGATGCGGGCATAGACTACCTTTCCGTCATGGGCGGGACCTACGAATCCTTTGCCCTCCCCGAGATAATAGAACAATCCAAGACCCCCGGCTATATGGCCCATCTCGCCGGGAGCGTGAAGTCCGAGGTCCGGGTCCCGGTGATAGCCGCGGGAAGGATCCAGAGCGGAGAGCTGGCGGAAAGGATATTGGCGGAGGGACAGGCGGATCTCATCGGACTGGCCCGCATTCTGTGGGTGGATCCGGAGTGGCCGCAGAAGGTGAAACAGGGCCGCGAGGAGGAAATCCTTCCCTGCGATCCGGAGTGCGAGGATGTGTGCATGCAATTGGTGATGCAGGGGAAACCGGCCTTCTGTCCCCAGTGGCCCCCGGACAAGACGCGGCAATTCAAGGATATGTTTTCCTGATTCGCGTTATTCGCGTTCAGAATAGTTGACTTTATTGGTCTTTTGGACTAAGTTTAGTAGACTAAGCTTAGCAGGAGGGGTTTATGCAAACCATCAATATCCATGAGGCCAAGACCAATTTGTCACGGCTTCTTGAGGAAGTGCAGCGGGGCAGGCCCTTCATCATTGCCAAAGCGGGCCAGCCTATCGCCCGGGTTGTCAGCATAGAGGGGCCGGAACCGGGAGAGGCAAAGCGGCTGGGTTTTCTGGAGGGGCAGATCGAGGTGCCGGAGGATTTCGATCGGATGGCGGAAGAGGAAATCCTTGCCATGTTCGGAGAGAATGATGCATCTTCTTCTTGATACGCAGGTTTTGCTGTGGGCCGCAGGTATGCCGTACAGGCTCCCCAGTCAGGCAGTCGATCTGATCCAGGACCCGAAGAACCGACTCCTGTTCAGTGCGGCCAATATATGGGAAATCTCCATCAAGCGTGGTCTCGGCCGCTCGGACTTTCGAGTGGAGCCCGAGGTGCTCCGGCGTGGCTTGATTGAGAACGGATACGACGAGCTCGCCATCACCAGCACACATGCCATAGCTGTGGGACATTTGCCTGCTATCCACAAGGATCCCTTTGATCGCGTGTTGGTTGCCCAAGCAGGTTCCGAAGGGCTTCTACTGCTGACAGCTGACGAAATGGTGGCCAAGTACCCTGGGCCGATCCGCCTCCTTTAATCGATCGGGGCGCGAAAGAATAAGTTACACACTTTGGGTCAAACGTAAAATGTGTAGTTCAGATGATGAGTGGGATGACTCGCGATCCGTCCAGGACCAACGTATAAAATTTAGGGCCTATAGCCCACACTAAAAAAGGGCCTACAGCCTAAGCTGTAAGGCCCTAATTTTTATGGCTCCCCGGGACGGACTTGAACCGCCAACATGGTGATTAACAGTCACCCGCTCTGCCGATTGAGCTACCGGGGAAGGAACAAAGAAAAAGATAACCGCGCTTACGGCTCCTGTCAAGGAACATCTTCCCGGAAGTGGAGCAGAACACGGGGGGGACAGGCAGGAATTCGCTTGGCGTTGCGCCGCAAAGGTGCTAAGGTCCCTTTCGGCTTGCTTGCTCAGCTCCGGCTAGTTCGGCGGACCTCCGTCCCGAAGCGCCTCTCCGGCCGCTGGCCTTTGGTGAGGCCCCGGGAAGCCGCGTTTTTTGAGTCCACAAAAGCAAGCGGAGCGAGGTCGACTAAGGGTAACCCTTCACGGGGTATTTTTGAACGATTTAGCGTAGGTTATGTTGATTTTCTTCGCTCGTCACGTGGGGGAAACCCTGCACCCACTTTTTTCAAAAGTGGGTGCAGGGTGGGGGCAGGGATGCCCCCGCGTGACGAGCGTTAGAAAATCCATAACCGAAGGTGGGAAGTGAAAAAATACCACGTGAAGGGTTACAACTAAGGACCCCTCGAGTTGTCCGGATCACGCCGGGAAAAATCCAATACGCAAACAGGAAAGGAGGGAATATGCAGGACGTGGTCATCGTGAGCGGAGCCAGGACGGCACTAGGCAATTTTCTGGGCACATTGAAGGACATTCCCGCGGCTCAACTCGGGGCCCTGTGCATCAAGGAGTCCCTGAAGCGCGCAGGGCTAAAACCCGAGCCGGCAAAGGAAATGCTGGATTTCGCCCCCAGCGCCCTGAAAAACCAGGGCAGCATCGAGCTGGAGGAGAAGTACGCGGACTGGGATCAGAATGCCGCCTCCGTGATCGTGGACGAAGTGATCATGGGCAACGTGCTGCAGGCAGGACAGGGACAAAATCCCGCCCGCCAGGCCACCATCTACGCCGGGATGCCCAAGGAGACCCCCGCGGCTACGATCAACAAAGTCTGCGCCTCGGGGATGAAGGCCATCGCCATGGGTGTCCAGTCCATCCAAGCAGGGGACGCCGAGGTGGTCGTCGCCGGAGGGATGGAGAACATGAGCCAGGCCCCTTACGCCCTGCGCGCCCTGCGCGAGGGAGCGCGCATGTTCGGGACCGAGGCCAGGGACCTCATGGTCCACGACGGGCTGTGGGAGCTCTTCTACGGCTATCACATGGGCATGACCGCGGAGAACATCGCCGAGGCCTACGGGATCAGCCGCGAGGAACAGGACCAGCTCGGTCTGGATAGCCACAACAGGGCCCTCGCTGCCATCCGGGACGGAATATGCCGAGAGGAGGTGGCTCCAGTAACCATCCCCCAGCGCAAGGGCGACCCCATTGTCTTTGACACCGACGAGCGGCCCATGGAAACCACCCTGGAGAAGATGGGCAAGCTGCGCCCGGTGTTCAAGAAGGACGGCACGGTCACCGCGGGCAACGCCTCGGGAATCAACGACGCCGGGGCTGCCGTGCTTCTGATGAGCCGGGAGAAGGCAGATTCTCTGGGGCTCACCCCGCTGGCCACCATTGTCTCCACCGCCCCCGGGGCCATAGATCCGGCCTACATGGGCCTGGGCGTCATCCCTGCGGCGCATTCCGCCCTGCGCAAGGCGGGCTGGTCCGTGGGCGACATCCAGCGTGCCGAGATCAACGAGGCCTTTGCCTCCCAAGCCCTGGCCTGCCTGCGCGAGCTGGGCCTGGACTGGGAGCAAACCAACCCCCGCGGCAGCGGGATCTCCTTGGGCCATCCCGTCGGCTCCACCGGGGCCCGCATTGTGTATAGCCTGGCCATGGAGATGCAGCGAAGCGGCTCCGAACGGGGCCTGGCCACCCTGTGCATCGGCGGTGGCATGGGCTACGCCACGACCCTGAAACGAGGATAGAAGATACGAGTCGACAGGATAAACAGGATTGACTTGATCAACATAAAAGTAGCCCGCCGGGCACGGACCCGGCGGGCTACTTTTATTTGCGCATATTGTGGCAGAGAGCAGCCGTTGGCCCGGGCGCGATTTGATTTTGCGGCTCGGGAGACGGATAGGCTGAAATTTTGGCTACTAGGGGTGTCGGCTCCCCTGACCGAATACCGGGAACAGGGAACCGGATCAGGTAGAAGAGGCGAGATTCTGGGTGTGGAGCGTCCGTCCCTCGGCCTCGATGCTGAGCTCGTCTCCCTGGCGCAGGATGCGCACTACGCTGTCCCCGCCGCCGCGCAGCTCCGGATACGCCGCACGCAAAGCCGGCAGATCCACCTCTTCCAACAGTCTCCTCAATAGCTCTATACGGGCCTCCAATTCCGAGGACCCGGGGGAGCGGAAGTATTGCCCCAGGCTGATCTCGTAGACCCTTTTGGCCTCAGTGGCGATACATCGCCTATCGAGCTGGAGCTCCAGGCTCGCCTCCGGCATAAGCATGACTTTATTCACAGTCGAACCCCTGGCACAACCAAGCATGACAATGTCGCGAGGCGAGTCAAGGGATGCGCTGATGCCTGTGTTTCATCCTGGCGTCCAATGCCGGGAACGGCTCAAGCTGAGCGGTTCCAGCTGCCCGAACGACGTATGTTTTCCTCTCACCCTTTGCAGCGCGGGCTTTGCAGGCCATACCGGCTTGATTTCCATATCGCGAAGAACAAAGGCAGCCACGTATATGAAACACGGCTTCAGCGCACTCCCTGACGAGCCCTGCACTCATTCGGGGAATGTGTGCAGGGCAGGCCTCGACGTATTTCCTGTTAATTCAAAGCGTTAGATACATTTATATAAAAAATAAGGCCGGCTGCAGGGCTCTGCAGCCGGCCTTATTTTCCGGGAAGGGACTATTTCATTTCCTGGATCTTTTCCGTGAGTGTCGGGGCGAATTCCAGCAGGTCCTCCACCACGCCCACGTGGGCCACCTGGAAGATGGGGGCCTTGGAGTTCTTGTTCACCGCCACGATGAAGGGGTTGCCCTTGACACCGCCCATGTGCTGGAAGGATCCGCTGATGCCCATGGCCAGATAGATCTTGGGCTTGACTGTCTTGCCCGAGGTGCCCACCTGGCGCGACTTGTCCATCCATTTGGCGTCCACCACCGGGCGGGAGCAGGAGACCACGCCGCCAGCGGCCTCGGCCAGCTCCTGGGCGATCTCGATGTTCTCCTCCTCCTCGATTCCGCGGCCGATGGAGATCAGGATATCCTCTTTGGTGATATCCACCTCGCCGATCTCGGCCTCGCGCACCTCCAGGAACTTGCGCCTAGCCTGGACGTCGCCCGCCTCAGCGGTCTTGTCCACAACCTGTCCGCTCTGCCCCCCTTCGCTGGCGGGGAAGACACCGCCCCGCACGGAGAGGATCGCGCCGGAGGACATGTCGCAGGTCACATGGGTGTGCACCTGGCCTCCGTGCTCCTGGCGGACGGCCTTAAGGGTGTCGCCCTCCATTCCCTCCACGCCCACGATATCCGCAAGGTGGGAGGAGCCCATCTTGACGGAAAGACCCGGAGTAAGATCCATGCCGAAGGTGTCGAAGGAAGCGAGGACCACGGCGTCCGCGGGCAGGAGATTCATCATTTGGGGCCGGATAAGCTCCGCATTGGGATAGCTGTGCTCCTGTTTGTCCACCTTCCACACCTGGGGGTAGATGGAGGCGGCCTGCTGGCAGGCCTTGTCCAACTCGTCCCCGGTGCCGAAGAGGAGCGCCGTGACTTCGGCCTGGGGATCTATTTGTTCCGCGACCTTGATCAGCTCGTACGCGGAATCCTCTACCTCGCCTGCGCTGTGCTTGATATATGCGAAAACCTGGCGACTCATTACTTCAGCCCTCCTTTGGATTTGAGGAGTTCCACCAGCTTCTCGGCCACTTCCTCGGTGCTGCCCTCCAGGATCTCGGCGCCTTCACCCATCTCGGGATGGAAGTAGTCCACGCGCTTGACCCGGGCCGCCTGCTCGCCGACCTGATCCTCGGACAGTCCCAGGTCGGAGGCACCCTTCTCCGGGATCTCCACCCCGGAGACCTTGCGGATGCCCCGGATGCCCACGTAGCGAGGCTCGTTGATTCCGGACTGGATGGAGAGGACACAGGGCAGTTCTATCTCGTTGACCTCCTGGTTACCGCCCTCGATCTCTCGTCCAACCTGTAGCTTGTCACCCCCCTGCACCTGGATCTCGTTGACCAGGGAGGCGTAGGGGTAGTCCAGCAGCGCGGCGAGCATGCCGCCGGTCTGGGCCGCGCCCTCGTCGCTCTGGGCGCCGGCAAGGATCAGATCATAGTTTCCGCTCTCCGCCACCGACTTGAGAATGGTGGCCAGCCCCAGGCCGTCCGAGCCCTGGAAGGCGTCGTCGGAAACCAGGATGCCTTGATCAGCTCCCATGGCCATTTCACGCCGCAGGATCTCCTCGGAATCCTCGTCGCCAACACTGACCACGGTCACGCTTCCGCCGTGCTGATCCCGGATCTGGATGGCCTCCTCCACTGCATAGTTGTCCCATTCGTTGACCGAGTAGACCAGATCCTCGCGATCGATGTCGCTTCCGTCCTTGTTTATCTCGATTTCGTTTTCCGCGGGATCCGGAACCCGTTTGACGCATACGAGAATATTCATACGTCCACCTCCGGTTTGTTGGTGTTCACTACCTTGCTTGGGGGTGCCTTCATCCGCTCTGCCGTCTCCTCAAAGGGGAAAAGGGGCTCCGCTAAAGTGGCTCACTTGTTCTCCCAATCCAGATGCCGGACCACCAGCTCGGTCAGATCCATTATCTGGATTTGACCCTCCTTGCCGCTTGTCTTGATCCCGTCCTCCAGATTGGTCAGGCAGAAGGGGCAACAGCTTACCACCAGGTCCGCTCCGGTCTCGGCGATCATCTGCGCCCGCTTCTGTCCCATGCGCTGTTCCTCCTCCGGCGGCTCGTAGAAGAGCATGAGTCCACCGCCGCCGCAGCAGAAGGAGCGGTCTCTGCTGCGCTCCATCTCCACCCGCGTCAGCCCGGGGATGGAATCCAGAATCTGGCGCGGGGTGTCGTAGAGCAAATTGTGCCTGCCCATATAACACGGATCGTGGTAGGTGACCAGAGAAACATCCTCCTGCAGAGGCTTGAGCTTGATCGCGCCGGAGCGGATCTTGTCCAGGATGAACTGGCTGATGTGCTGCGCAGGGGGAATATCTGCATAATCCTTGTTCAGGGCGTTGAAGGCGTGGGGGTCGGAGGTTAGCAGACGCTTGGCCCCGCTATTCTGGATGGCCTGGGTGTTGGTGTCCCGCAGGGTCTGGAAGAGCATTTCCTCCCCGAAGCGGCGCACCTCGTGGCCGCTGTCCCTCTCCGCCTTGCCCAGGATGCCGAAGTCCTCGCCACAGTAGTGCAGGATGGTGGCGCTGGCCCGGGCGATCTCCTGGAGCCTCTCGTCAAAGGAGCTCGCGCTGTCCACGAAAAAGAGGGTTTCCGGATTCTCCTTGGAACCGGCCACCTGGACCTGGACCCCCTCGGGCAGCTCCTGGGTCCATTCCTGGCGCTTCTTCTCCATCTTGCCGTAGGGATTGCCCCGCTTCTCCAGAGCACCCAGAGGCTTCTGCAGGGACTGCGGTACCTTGCCCTCCTCCACCATGGCCCGGCGCAGATCCACCATCTTGTCGATGTACTCGTTCATCACCGGGCACTCTTCCTCGCAGGCACCACAGGTGGTGCAGGACCAGATCTCGTCCTCCTCGAAGACATTGCCCACCAGGGGCTCCCGTTCCTTGATCTCCCCGAAAACGGGGAAGCGGTCGAAGCAGTGGTCACGGGCCTTGATGGAGATAAACCGCGGGGAGAGCGGTCGGCCCACGGTCGCGGCAGGGCAGTTGTCCGAGCATCTGCCGCAGTCCACGCAGGTGTAGAAGTCGAGCATGTGCTTCCAGGTGAAGTCCTCCAGGTGCCTTACCCCAAAGGACTCCAGGTTGTCCAGCTCCTCGTCGCTCACATCCCACCGGACCGGTTTCACCCTGCCCCGGTCCAGCTTGAGGAAGACCACATTGAAGATGGAGCTGATAACGTGGAAGTGCTTGCCGAAGGGGAGAAAGCAGAGGAAGAAGAAAAAGATCAGGTCGTGGAGGAAATAGGCGGCGGAATGCATGGACTGCAGGGCGGCAATCGGAGCGGCCCCCAGAACTATGCTGAAGAACCAGGCCAGGCTTAGCGGGGCGACCATTTCCACAGCAGCGCCCTGTTGGGCCTGGGCTGCGACAGCAGTGGCCTCGAACAGGCTCTCGAAGACCATGAGGCCCCCGATGAGGCCGAGCACGAAAATGGCCTCCCAGGTGTGCTCCGTGCCGTACTTGGCCGGGACTTTGTAGCGCTCCGGCTTGAACACCCCACGCCTTATACCGGCTGCAATGCAGGCAAGGAGCACCACTGTCGCGGCGTAATCCTTGAGCACGCTGTATACGACCCCTGATGTCCCATCCAGCCCGGGAAAGACGAACTCCGGGTTCACCCCCATGATCACCAGGCTTATGGAACGAATGGAGAGGATGATGAAACCGGCGAAGATGAGGATGTGCAGAACCCCGGCTAGCCGGTAGCGGGGCTGCTTGTATTGGGCCAGCCAATACAGGAGCACTTTTTTGATCCGGGTGGGGAAGCGATCGAAGCGGGGATCGGATGTGCCTTTGGCCAGAGGGATGAGTCGTCTGGCAATAATGTAGAGGAAGGCGCAGATGCCCACAACGGGTATGAGCAGGGAAAGAAAAATGCCGGGGATGCCCAGAACGCTGATCTCTGCCGGAGGAATCAATAGGTGTTCCATAGTCCTAATCCTTGTTCAGCAGTTTCATTCCACCAGCCGCGGAGTCTGGAGCCTCCCCGGACTGGCTCTTATTTATTTTCCGCCGAAATGATCCTCTTCCATATCCACCGCGGTTGCGTCAAGGTGGTTTATCAGATCCATCTTGCCCAGGGTTATGGGCAGTACGGAATTCACAAAATATTCCATGGTCTTGATCTGTCCCTCATAAAAGGGCACATCCTTCTTCTTGGCCCCGTCCAACTGCTGCGCGGCCACGGTGGATCGCCACAAAAGCATCCAGGCCATGACCACGTCCCCGCTCACCTCCATGAAAGGATAGGCGTTGGCGAAGGCCTTCATCACCTCTTCGGAGGCCGCTTTCTGCCCGATATTCATGGACACCTCGGCCAGCTTGTTCACCGCCTTTTCCACCTGCTCCGCGGATTCGGCCACGCGGGAGACCTCCTTGGCCTGGGCAATGGTGGTGTGCACCTCGCCCATGAGGTCCATGATGGCCTTACCCTTTTTCATGCCCAGCTTGCGGCCTAGCAGATCCATGGCCTGAATGCCGTTGGTCCCCTCATAAATGGGGGTAATGCGGCAATCGCGCAGTAGCTGTTCCTGGGGGTACTCCCTGATATAGCCGAATCCCCCGTAGATCTGAATGCCCAGGTTGCACACGTCGATGGCCCTGTCCGTGCAGTAGGCCTTGCAGATGGGGATGAGCACATCGATGATATTCTGATACTTTTCCTGTTCATCCTCGCTTTCGGCCACCCTTTTCCTGTCCTCGCAGTAGTTGGCGTAGTAGATCAGGCTGCGCATGCCGTCCGCATAGACCTTCATGTTGAGCAGCATGCGGCGGACGTCGGGGTGCTGGATGAGGGGGACCGCGGGAGCGCTCTTATCCGCCATGTTCATCAGGTGCCTGCCCTGCTCCCGCTCCCGGGCGTAGTTGACTGCGTTCATGTAGGAGTTGGAGGCCAGGGCCAGACCCTGCATGCCCACCAGGAGCCGGGCCTGGTTCATCATGAGGAACATCTGGCGCATACCCTTGTTCTCGCGACCCAGAAGCATCCCCTTGCACCGGCCCTTGTCCCCGAGGTTCATGGTGCAGGTGGAGCTGCCGTGGATGCCCATCTTTTCCTCCACGCCGCTGCAGACAATGTCGTTGAACTCGCCCATGCTCCCGTCCTCGTGGACCCAGTACTTGGGCACCAGGAAGAGGGAGATCCCCGCGGTTCCGGCAGGCGCGCCCTCGATTCGGGCCAGGACGGGATGGACGATGTTCTCCGTCATATCCTGGTCTCCGCCGGTGATAAAGATCTTCTGCCCGGAGAGGTTGTAGGTCCCGTCCCCGTTGGGCGTGGCCTGGGTGGTGATGGCTCCCAGGTCCGAGCCGGCCTGGGGCTCGGTGAGCAGCATGGTCCCGCCCCATTGCCCGGTATAGATCTTCTCCAAAAACATCTTTTTCTGTTGCTCTGTGCCGAACTCCTCGATAAGGTGTCCCGCTCCCGTGGTCAAGCCGATGTAGAGGTTCAGGGCCGTGTTCGCCCCCAGGAGGTAGTCGCTCGCGCCCATGCCCACGGACTTGGGCATGCCCTGGCCGCCGTAGTCCGGATTCTCCGTGGTCCCTACCCATTCGCCTTCGCAGTAGAGCCGGTAGGCCCGGTGGAACTCCTCCGGAACCCTGACCTGACCGTTCTCCAGACTGACCCCCTTGTCGTCGCCGATCTTGTTGGTGGGCAGGATCTCCTTCAGGGCCAGATTGCGGGCCTCCTTGACGATCATCTCGATGGTCTTGCGGTTGAACTCGGCGAACTGCTCGGACTGGCTCAATTGATCCACCGCGAACTGCTCGAACATGACAAAATCGATGTCACGGCGGTCTGCGATTTGTTGTGCCATTTTCTGGCCTCCTTGGTTGGGGTTGACGTTTGCCTGAGGAGCGGTTGCGGCCTCCGGCATCAGGGCTCAACTGCCGAAGCCCCGTTGGTGCCGATCCCGTTGATGAACAGGTCCACCAGAGGCTCGGCCTGGGAGACGAGCCGATAGTCCTTGGAGGAGTAGAGCCAGGTGGTTATCACCTCGTCCACGGCTCCGATGAGGTATTGCTTGACCAAGTGGACGGGGATGTTCTGGCGGATGGTTCCCTCCTGCCGGCCCTGCTCCACGATCTCGGCCACGAGATCGAAATACATCCGGGACATCTCCTTGATCTTTTCATCGGAGAGATGCCGCCTCATCCGGGTCTCCACCTCGTAGACCACAGCCAGATCCCTGTTTTGCTCGAATTCCGTGAGATGACTGGCGACAAGCCGCTCCAGTTTCTCCAGGGCATTGTGGCAGGTGTCCACTTCCTCCTTGAACTGGGAAAAGATCTGGGTGGTCTTGTAACTGAAGAAGTTGTCCAGGATATCGTCCTTGTTCTTGAAGTAGAGGTAGATCGTTCCATCTCCCACCCCGGCTTCCCTGGCCACCTGGGAGATGGTGGAGTTGTGATAGCCCTGTCTGGCGAAGACGCGAATGGCGGCCTCCAGGATCTGTTCGTATTTGGCCCTTTTCTTGGTCTGATTCACAGCTTGATTTTCTCCCGCTGTTGTCCTACAATCCTGAATGAATATTCATTCAGGCATAAATTACCTGAGTCCATACCCCATGTCAAGGGGAAGGCGCCGATGGGATCGGCGACAACACTTTTACTACGCACGGGCGGACCGGTTGTCCGTATAAGTGTATGTGTAGGTGACTGGCACGTTCCGGAGATCGGATACAATGACCACTAACCCACTGAGTCACTGATTTACCGACTCACTGACTCACTGATACGTCGCCCACAGCCTATAGCCTGAACGCCGAACGCAGAACGTTGAACGCGGAACGCCGAACGCGGAACGCGGAACGAGGGAGTTTATGCGCCTGAAACGCGAGGAAGGGGCAGCACAGGGGAAAACAGCGGTCCGCCTCTCCGGCGCTGGAGCTGGCCTGCAGGGCAATAGCCCCAGAAGCCTGCGCATAGCGCTCGTGAGCTACCGCAGCAATCCCTACTGCGGGGGACAGGGGGTTTATGTAAGGCACCTGAGCCGGGCCTTGCGCGATCTAGGTCACAGAGTGGACGTGATAAGCGGGGAGCCCTACCCCGAACTGGAGCCTGGGGTGGGGCTCGTGCCCCTGCCGGGGATGAACTGCTACGGCTATCCCCGCTTCCGCGACGCCCTGAGCGATCGCGGAGTAAGCTCCCTGCGGGACCTGCGGGAGTGGCTGGGTATTGTCAGCGGAGGCTTTCCCGAGCCCCGAATTTTCGGGGAGAGGGTCCGGGACTATCTGCTCGCCCACTGGAGAGACTACGATGTGGTGCACGACAATCAGAGCCTGGGCTACGGCCTGCTCCATCTGCAAAAGAGGGGCATGCCCGTGGTCTCCACCATCCACCACCCCATTAGCAAAGATTTGCGCTACGCCTTGCAGCGGGAAGAGCGTTGGGGGGTGCGTCTGCTCATACGCCGCTGGCACGGATTTCTGCGCATGCAGAAACGGGTGGCCCGCGGGCTGAAACGGATCCTCACCGTCTCCCATGCCTCCCGCAGAGACATAGAGCGGGACTTTGGCGTGGCACCGGGGAATACAGAGGTAGTTCAAAACGGAGTGGACACTGCCGTATTCCGGCCCCTGCCGGAAGAACCCCTCCATCCCTGCCGCATCATGGCCACGGCTAGCGCGGATGTGCCCCTCAAGGGACTGAATTACCTATTGCAGGCCCTGGACCTGCTGCGCAAGGAATTTCCCAGTGTCGAGCTCCGCGTTCTGGGCAAGTGCGGCGAAAACGGCCGCACCGCCCGGCTTATCCGGGAGCTGGATCTGCAGGACCGAGTGGTGTTTCGCTCCGGATTGAGCCGCGAGGATATCGCCGTGCAATACGCCCGGTCCGGGATAGCGGTGGTCCCTTCCCTGTACGAGGGCTTCGGCCTGCCCGCGGCCGAGGCCATGGCCTGCGGCAAGCCCCTGGTGGCCACCACCGGAGGTGCCCTGCCGGAAATCGTGGGCAGCGCAGGAGAACTAGTCCCTCCCGCGAACGCCCAGGCTTTGGCCCAGGCAGTGGCCGGGCTGCTCCGCCGGCCGGGGTACGCAGAGGGGCTGGGCCGCAGGGCCAGACAGCGGATAGCGGACCACTTTACCTGGGATCAGGCCGCCCGGAAATCGGCGGAGGTCTATCGCGGGCTGGCCGCGGAAAGTCCGGTGGGAAGCCTTCCCGGAAAACAGGGGCAAAGATGCGAACCATCCAGTTGAGCCGCCTGGATCTCCAGCCGGGGCAGGCGGTGCTGGACCTCGGCTGCGGGCAGGGACGGCACCTCCACGCCCTGTATGATCGCCCCGGCCTCAGGGTCTATGGCCTGGATCGCGATCCGGATGTTCTGCAAAAGGCGGCCAGTGGCTGCCGGACCTACTTTCCAGCCGCTTCCGAGGGGGCCCGGTGCTGGCTGGTCCTTAGCGGGGATAGCCTGCGCCTTCCCTTCGCCCCGGGCAGCCTGGACGTAGTGATCTGCAGCGAGGTTCTGGAGCATATCCGGGACTATCGCGCCGCTCTGCTGGAGATCAGGCGGGTCTTGAGGCCCGGAGGAAGGCTGGCCCTGAGCGTCCCCCGCCATGGTCCGGAGCGGGTCTGCTGGCTGCTGAGCCGGGGTTACCGTAACGAGCCAGGGGGGCACTTGCGCATCTTTCGCTCCCGCTTTCTACGGGACGAGGTAGCTGCCCTGGGCTTCATCCCCCGGGGTGGCCACCATGCCCACGCCCTGCACACACCCTACTGGTGGCTCAAGTGCCTGCGCTGGGGGAAAAGGGATTCCTGGCTCCCGGTGCGCCTCTACCACCGCATGCTGGTCTGGGACATCCTCTCCTCCCCACGCTGCACCCGCTGGCTGGAGGCCTTGCTCAATCCGCTTCTGGGCAAGAGTGTGGTGTTCTATTTGGACAAGGAGATGGAGGCCTCGTGAGTAGACTCATTCTATCCCCTCGTTTTTTTCCGGCCAACTATTTCGCCAGGACCGGGGAGCACATCGCCTCGGTCCAGCTCTCCTCCGGGGCGGTGCCCTGGTACGAAGGGGGAATCCTGGACCCCTGGGACCATATCGAGTCCGCCATGGGCCTGGCAGTGGCCGGATACCCGGACCGGGCCAGGCTGGCCTATGACTGGTGCGCCCGGAACCAACTGCCGGACGGGGGATTCTGGCCCGCGTACGCGGACAACACCCCCTTGGACTGCACCCGCAGGGAGGCCCATCATAGCGCCTACCTGGCCACCGGGCTGTGGCACTACTACCTGGTGAGCGGGGACAGGCGCTTCCTGGCCCGTATGTGGCCCGCAGTGCGGCTGGGGCTGGACTTCTCTTGCGGGTTGCAGACAAAGCAGGGGGAGATCGCCTGGGCCAGGCTCCCTTGCGGTGGCGCCTATCCGGATGCCCTGGTCACCGGCTGCAGCTCCATCTACAAGAGCCTGGAGTGCGGGCTGAAAATCGCCGCAGTCCTGGGCGAGCCCGGGCAGGACTGGGCCGAGGCAAGGCACCGCCTGGGCCGGGCCATCCGGGACAGGGGCCACCGCTTCGACCGAACCTGGCCTGCCAAGGAGCGCTATGCCATGGACTGGTTCTACCCCGTTTTGTCCGGGGTGTTTGCCGGGGATGGGGCTAGGCGGCGTCTGATGCGGCGGTGGTCCGCCTTTGTGGAGCCGGGGCAGGGTTGCCGCTGCGTAGAGGACGAGCCCTGGATCACGGTTGCCGAGTCCTGCGAGCTAGTGCTCAGCCTGCTCTGTGTCGGCGCCTCCTCCCGGGCGGGCCGGGTCTTCAATTGGCTGCAACAGCACCGCTGTGCAGGGGGCTACTGGACGGGGTACCAGCGGGAGCTGGATCTTTATTGGCCCCGGGAGCGCCCCACCTGGACCGCAGCTGCAGTACTGCTGGCTGCGGACGCCCTGTTCCGGGCTACTCCAGCGGCAGGGCTCTTCACCGACTCTCCCCTGGCCGAGCCGGAGCAGGAGGCGAGGGTCAGGGATGGATGCGACGAAGCAGGGCCAATGAGGTGATCAGGGACTTGGAGCGAAAAAGCCCGGAGGCCAGGGCGGCGTCCCGGATCTCGCGCGGTGCCTGTCCGCCTTCTCCGGGGTCGAGGAAAACGTCGTGGATGGCCAGGATTCCTCCGGAGAGGATGTGGGGAGCGAACCCGCGGTAGTCGGACCAGGCGGCCTCGGGGCTGTGGCCGCCGTCGATGAGGACCAGGGACAGGGGAGTGGCCCACATGCGGGCGGCGGTGGAGGAATTGGCCACAATGGGTACCACAGTGTCCCGGAGCCCGGCCCGGCCCACTGTGCTCTGGAACTCCCGGAAGGAGTCCATGCGACCTGTTTCCGGGTCGTAGAGGTCGGGGTCGTGGAAGCCCTCTCCGGGCTGATGCTCCTCGGAGCCGCAGTGATGGTCGATGGAGAAAAGGATACCCCCGGCATCGCGCACGCCCAAACCCAAGTAGACAGTGGACAGGCCGCAGTACCCGCCGATCTCCAAACAGGGCCCGCCCGGGCTTGCACATGCGTAACCCGCCCTGTACAGGGCCTCGCCCTCCTCCGGGGCCAGAAAGCCCTTGATGTGGTCCAGGAAGGGGACCCGTCTCCGGATCGACTCCAGATTATCTGGCATAAGCCGCCTGAGTGGTATTTCGTGATTCGTGATCCGTGACTGGTGACTCATGACAAATAGTAAGAATTAAGGAGAAATAACAAAAGAACGGAGAACCTGGAACACAGTGTTCATTGACCACTGTCCTCCAATATAATCTTTCCCCTAGCCTACGGGGTACAAAGAAGCATAAAAATGTTGCGAGGCGAGTCGTGGGATGCGCTGAAGCCCGTGTTTCATCCCGGGCGTCTAATGTCGAGAATAGCACCAACCGACCGGCTCCAGCTTATGAGAAAACATATTTTCTTGGCATGCCCTAGGCATCGCGGGCCTTGTGGTTGTTACCAGCAGGCTCGCCATATCGCGAGGAACAAAGGCAGCCACCCATATGAAACACGGCTTCAGCGCACTCACTGACGAGCCTCGCCGAACAATCTCTCATGATAATTCAGGCTGTTAGAGATATTTACCTACAATAAGGCCGGCGGAGAAATCCCCGTCGGCCCTGAAACCTTCCTTCGCGTCAGGCCTCGCCTAGACCCTTTCCAGGAGGCCGGCGGCACCCATGCCCCCTCCGATGCACATGGAGACCAGGCCGTACCTGACCTCCCGCCGCTGCATCTCGTGCAGCAGGGTGGTGGTCAGCTTGGCCCCGGTGCAGCCCAGGGGATGCCCCAGGGCGATAGCCCCGCCGTTGACGTTGACCATGCTCTGGTCCAGGCCCAATGCATCCATGCAGTACAGGGCCTGGGAGGCAAAGGCCTCGTTAAGCTCCACCAGGCCGATATCCTCCAGGGAAAAGCCGCACTTGTCCAGGACACCGGGGATGGCCTTGGAGGGACCGATGCCCATGAGCTCGGGAGGCACGCCCTGCACGTCGTAGCCCACGAAGCGGGCCATGGGATCCTTGCCCAGCTTCTTCACAAATTCCTCGGAGACCACCAAGACCGCGGCGGCTCCGTCGGTCATCTGGGAGGAGTTGCCTGCGGTGACCACCCCGTCCTGCTTGAAGGGTGTCTTGAGCTGGGCCATTTTTTCCGGGGTGGAGTCCCTGGGCCCGTCGTCGATGTCCACGAGCTCGGTTGTCTTTTCCAGCTTGTTGCCCGAGAGCTTGGACCGCTCCACGTTCACCGGAACGATCTCCTCCTGGAAACGTCCCTGCTCTATGGCCTGCAGTGCCCTGCGGTTACTCTGCAGCCCGAACTCGTCCTGGCGATCCCGGGGGATGCCGTACTTCTCCGCCACCTTCTCCGCGGTGATGCCCATTGTGGCGTACGCCCCGGGCCACCAGCCCACCAGCTCGGGGTTGGCGGAGTAGTTCTTCCCGCCCATGGGGACCTTGGTCATGGACTCGGTCCCGCCGGCGATAATGCAGTCGGCAAACCCGGCCATGATCCGCTCCGCTGCCATGGAGATGGACTGCAGCCCGGAGGAGCAGAAGCGGTTCACGGTCTGACCCGGGACCTCATAGGGAATCCCGGCGCCCAGGGCCGCCATGCGGCCCACGTTCATACCCTGTTCCCCTTCGGGGAAGGAACAGCCCAGGATCACGTCCTCTACATGGCTCGGATCCACGCCGGTGCGCTCCAAGAGCCCCTTCAGGGCAGTGGTGGCCAGGTCGTCCGGCCGCACGTTGGCGAACTTGCCGCGTTTGGCCCGGCACCCGGCCGTCCGTACCGCTTTGAGTATATAGGCGTTAGGCATAAAAAACCTCCCTGTCTTTGCAGTGATTTCCGGGTTGGCAGAAAGCCCGCTGAATTAGTTACGCAGGGGCTTATTCGTCTTTAAGATGTGGTCGACACGCTCCTGCGTCTTCTGATTCTTGCTCAGCCGGACGAAGCCCTCCCGCTCCAGATCAAGGAGGTACTGTTCAGTGATCAATGTACCGGGATCGACATCCCCGCCACAGAGCGCATCAGCCACAATACCCCCCATTTGGTACTCGTATTCGGTAATGAAGTTGCCTTCCTTCATGTTCCAGAGCTGGCTCTTGATGCTCGCGGAGACATCCCTGCCCGGCGCCTTGAATGGTCTGGGATGCCTGGGCCGATAGTTCGCCGCCAGGGAGAGGACCTTCTGCTTGGCATCGCCGAGGAGGCTGTCTATGTCGAAGGTCACGCTGTCGCCCTTTCGCATGTACCCCAGGTTGAACGCGTCGTCCGCTCCCTGGGAGACCTTGGCTTGGCCGATATTCTGGAAGAACTTGAACAGGAGGTCCTGGGAGCTCACCCCGTAAGTTTCCTCCATTTCCACGGCCCGCACGCAAAGCTCCTTGATACCTCCGCCTGCGGGGAGCAGGCCGGCACCCATCTCCACGAGGCCCATGTAGGTTTCCACGTAGGCGTTGATTGCGTCGCTGTTCAGACAGAACTCGCAGCCACCGCCCAGGGCCATCCAGAAGGGCGCGGCCACGACGGGCACGTGACAATACTTCAGGGCCAAGGTCGCCTGCTGGAATTTGTGGACGATCTGATCCAGCTGCTCCCATTTGCCCTCCTGAACCGCTCCGGCGAGCAGGAAGAGATTTGCGCCGACGGAGAAGCGCTCGCCCTGGTTGCCCACCACGATGCCCACGCCCTCCTGCTCCGCGCGTTCCACGCAGCGAAAGCACATGTCCAGCATATCCTCGCTGATGGAGTTCTGGGGGGCGTGGAACTCCAGGCAGAAGACCCCGTCCCCCAGATCGAGTATGGAGGAGTTCTCTCCCTGCTCCACAACCCCTCCTGCCTTCTTGACCAGATCCAGATCGATCTGTTCCGGCTTGGAGGGGACTTCCCTGAAGGTGTTATGCAGGATGTCCAGATAGTACTTGATCCCGCCCTCTATCTTATAGAAGCACTCCATCTCCTTCAGCTTGTCCGGCACCTGCAGGCCGTCCTTTTCCGCCCGCTGCACGAAGTAGTCCACTCCGATGGCGTCGAACATCTGGAAAGGCCCCAGCTCCCAGTTGAATCCCCATTTCATGGCGTTGTCGATGTTGACTATGTCGTCAGCGATCTCGGGGATGCGCTTGAAGGCGTAGAGCAGGGTGTCCCGCAGATTGCGCCAGGCGAACTCCGCCGCCTTGTCCTCCCCCTGGATCACCGCCTTTAGGGTCTCTCCGGTGGTCTGGGCCATCCTGGCCAGCTTGATGGATTCGAACTTAGGCTTCTGCACCGGCTTGTATTCGCCCGCTTCGTAGTCCCAGTAGTAGCGCTGCACACCCTCCTCTGTCTTTTCCTTCTTGTAGAAGCCCTGCTTGGTCTTGTCCCCCAGCTGATTACTGCTCAGCATGGTGTCCACCCAGTCCGGCAACAGAAAAGCCTCGCGCTCCTCGTCGTGGGGCAGATTGTCGTAGGAATTCTTGGCCACGTGGGCCATGGTGTCCAGCCCCACCAGATCAATGGTCTTGAAGGCTGCCGTCTTGGGCCGTCCGGTGGGCTTGCCCGCCACGGCGTCCACCTCCTCCACGCTCATGCCCAGGTCCCTCATGTGCTGGAAGGACTTGGCGATGGAGTAGACCCCGATACGATTGCCCACGAAGTTGGGGGTATCCTTGCAGTAGACGATACCCTTGCCCAGCCGCTTGTTGAGGAAGTCGGCCATATCCCGGACCACGCCGGGATCGGCCTCGTTGCAGCCCACTATCTCCATTAGCCGCATATAGCGGGGAGGATTGAAAAAATGGGTGACCATGAAGTTCCTGCGCACCTCCGGTGGCAGGGCGGTGGCCATCTCGTTGATGGACAGGCCGCTGGTGTTGGAGGAGAGCACCGCCCCCTCCTTGAGATGGGCGGCAACATTGGGGAGCACCTTCTTCTTGATGTCCATGTTCTCCACCACCACCTCGATAACCCAGTCGCAGTCACTCAGTTTGTCCAGGTCGTCCTCCAGATTGCCCACTTCGATGAGGCGGGCGTAGTCGTTCTGCAAAAAGGGAGCCGGCCTGGTGGTGTACAGGGACTCCAGCCCCTGCCGGGCGATGCGGTTGCGCACCTGGGGGCTCTCCAGGGTAAGCCCCTTCTCCTTCTCCTTCTCCTCCTCGGTCAGCTCCTTGGGGACAATGTCCAGTAGCACCACCTCCAGGCCCGCATTGGCCATATGGGCGGCTATGGTGGCACCCATCACTCCGGCACCGAGTACTCCTGCCCGTTTGATCCTTCTCATGCTTTACCTCCGTGGATTTTGTCCGGGGTTGCTATACTTGCCGTTCAGTAGCTTCGAGACATTTACATACAAAAAAAGGAAATGAATGAATATTCATTCATTTAAACACTACTAAAGCCCTGGCGGGTTGTCAAGGAGGTAGTTCCCCTACCAGGAGTGATTCCCTACTCAAGGGTCCGGAGAAGGAATTCGCATGCGGCAGAAAAGGCACTTTACTGGGGGTGGAAACTGTTTAATGCTGCCCCTTAGTATCCACGGCGGGTTCGTGGGACGGCTCAGGCGCCAGGGGAAACAGCTATAGGAGGGACGCCGTCCGGCATCGGTCCCCGGACACCCGGGACCGCGGGTCAGGGAGTAGCAGTAGAGCACCTTGCCTCGTCCCTCCAGGGAGCCGTCCGGGACAAGGATAACCACAACTCGGCAGGGGCTATTCCTGGGTGTCCGAGGTGTCGTATCCGATCTTGTCGAAGATCCGCTGTTTGATCCTGGCCTCGAAGGTCTGCCATTTCAGCTCCCGGAACTCTTCGCTCTGGCCTCCGGCCAAAAAATCCACCGGGATCTGGAAGCCTCCGGCGGAATGCTTGCCTCCGCCGTAGGCAGTCCCCGAGGCTTCTCGCCCCAGGGCGCCCTTCAGGAAATCGTCCGGGTCCAAGGCCAGCTTGGAGGTGCGCAAGGACCCCGCAACAAACTCCTGCTGCTCCGGTCCCTGAATGATACCGAAGACAATGGCGGTGTGCACATTCTCCTCCGTGAGCAAAAAGTCCGCTGCCTGGGGGACGGCGTCCCGATCCTCGCTACGCAGATAACCGATCCCCGCAAGGGAGAATCCTTCCGCAATAATCCGGTTCTCCAGGGCCTTTTTGATGATTTCCATAGTCTTTTTGGACTTGTTTTGCCCCATGATCCGCTCCAGGGCCTCGGCATCCCTGTAACGGCTGAGAAAGGCCGCAGCCCCAAAATCCTCCGCTCCGGCCCGCAGAAAGCTGTTGGTGTCCGAGATCAGGCCGTGCATCAGGGCGGTGGCCAGGTTTGCGTGTTCCTCCCTGTTAGGGTCCAGCTGAAGGATCCCCTGCTCCAAATACTGGGCGTACATGGTTGCCGTGGCCCCCACGGGACGGATGTCCACGAATTCGGCTTCCGAGCTGTACTGCTCCTCGTGGTGGTCCATAACTATAAGCACCGGGACCTCAGCCCGCTCCAGGGCCTTGGCGATTTCCCGGGCGGTCGTGCCCTGGTGGTCCACGTACACCGCTCCAGCGTAGCCGCGCAGGTCCGTGTCCGGGAGGAAGGGATGGAGCTTGATCCCCAGCAAGTTGACCAGGGCCAGGTTCTGCTGGTGACTGATGCTCCCGCAGTAGACTATATCCGCCTCGATGCCGTGGTCCTGGCTGATGAACTGATGGGCGTAAGCCGCGGAGATGGCGTCCGGATCCGGAAAATCCTGCAGGACTACCAGGTGGCGCTGGCCCTTGTGGGCAGCTAGGATCTCCTGCAAACGCTGCAAGCGCTGCCGGTCCTCGGCTGGGGGGTCGCTTTTCCTACCGGAATGGGCCATGAGCTCGGCTCTGTCTGATTTGCGGCCGTTTTCGGGGAACCACGGCAATTATAGATTCTAGTGGATTATATGTCACAGTATGCCCCGGGTCAAACACGCTGCGACCTTGGGGGAGGGAGGCCTGTCCGAATAACCTTCATGCCTGCGCAGACGCAGGCACAACGAAGCATACAATGATCGGAGCCTATCCGGGATGAACCCGTCAGGCCAGCCGCGCCCCGTCGGGAACATCCGCGTCCGGCACAGCGAGAACCACGGCGCCGTCCTGCCTGTGGAACCCCGTAACCAAACACTCCGACAGGACGGGACCTATCTGTTTGGGCGGGAAGTTGACCACGGCCATCACCTTTTTCCCCAGCAGATCCTTCTTGGAATAGAGCTCGGTGATCCGGGCGCTCGACTTCTTCTCCCCGAGCTCCGGGCCGAAGTCAATCCGCAGGAGATAGGCGGGATGCCGGGCCTGGGAAAAATCCTCCACAGCGACCACCGTGCCCGCCCGCAGGTCCACCTTCTCGAAGTCGTGCCATTGGATGGGCTCCATGTCCGAACTCCTACCACGTGTGAAACATTTTGCTCGTTACTCGTGAGGCCAGCACCGGACGCCGGACGTCGGACCTCGGATGTCGGAGGAAAGAGGGAACTCGAACCTCGTTCCTGGTTCGTTCCCATCGTCTATAACCTATAACCCCCTAACCTATAGCCGGCTTAGCCGGCGGCAGAGGAATGGTACCTTTCCTGCAGATCCCGGAGACGGGAGAGAATCTCCTCCCGCTCCCGCCGCAGGCCCCGGCTCAGATGCCTGTGGGTGGAAAAGAGGGTGCGCACCAGGATCTTGTCCCTGTAGCGCATGATCCGTCTGCGGTAGCGGAGACAGGCGAATCCCGTCCAGAGCAGGGCTACGAGGTAGGCTATGAGCAGAAGCGGGCTTTGCAGGAGGAAATGCCAGAATACCGCGGCATAGAAGAAATAGGCCAGGGAGAAGAAACCGATGCCCAGAGCGAAGGCCGCGAATCCGCGAATGGCCTCTTCGCGGAAAAGCCGCGAGCTGAAGAGGGTCGCCAGGTAGGGGGGAAGGTTGTGCACGAAGCCGACAAGAGCAAAGGGGGCCATCAAGACGGCGTACAAGGTCATGCGCAGGCGCATGAGACGTTCCTGCACCGGCCTGTCGAAGCTGTCTCCCAGATCCTCTCTCAGCCTGTATTGGGCCAGGTGGGACTTGTAGCGCTCCACGGCAGCGCTCAGATCATCGATGACTCCGGGCTCTTCCTCGGCAGCCCAGGCGAGCAAGTCCCCCATGTGCTGTTGCCCTCGCAAAACGGTATGCAGATCCTTTCGGACCCCGGCTTCCTCCGGACGAAACCACTGCTGCAGCCTGCTCCAGGTCCTCTGCAGCGCTTTTCGCCACTGGCCCGAGGCGACCGCCTTCTCCCCGGAATGAGTGGCAGGCCCCATCTCGCCGTCCCAGCGAACCATGCGGCTCAAGTCCCCAACCAATTGGCTCACCCGCATATCCTCGATATGCAGCGCCTGCCTTCTTAAAGCCTGCTGCACATCTCCGGTCAGGTCCTTAACCGCTCTGTCCGGGTTTTCCAGGTGCTTCGCCGCATAATCGGTAATAGCCAGGGGCTGATCAAAACAAAGAAATACCGAGGTCAAAAAGAGCTCCCTGCTCTCGAAGTTGACGCCCACCGGGACGAGACGCAGGCCCAGGCGGTATCCGTTGCGCGCCTCCGCCTCCAGGGCTATCCTGGCCACTCCGGTGCGTATCTCCGCGATCTGTCTGCGGGGGGAGTTGCGGCCCTCGGGAAATATCCCCAGGCAGCCCCCGTTCTCCAGAACCTGGTAGGCGCACTGGAAAGTGTCCACATTGCCGGATGAGTCTCCGGGCTGTCCAGCCCGGTAAACGGGAATGACCCCCAGGCCGCGGAAAATGGCCGCGACAACCGGATACCGGAAGAGCTCGCTCTTGGCCAAATAGCTTATCCTGCGTTGAACCAGCGTGCTCAATAGGATCGCGTCCAGCAGGGAGCCAGGGTGGTTGGCCGCAATGATGAGCGGGCCCTTGCGGGGTACTTTCTCCAGGCCGGTGGACTGGATGTCCACGAAGTAAAGATGTGCCACGATGCGCATCAAGTGCCGCACCACGGTATAGAGCCGCATGCCCGCCTCCTGGAGGGCTATCCTTCAGACCACGCGAAACCTTGGACGCGTCCTGCGCCCCGCTTTCTTTCCCCGTCCTGTAGCAGTCAGCAGACTTTTTCCCGTGTCCCTCTTCAAAGAGGGCCTTGACCACATAAAACCCCAACCGGAAGATAATCTCTCTTGCGCCCTATTGCGGAAGGAGCCGGAAAGCACCTGAAACGGTCATTCACCTTCCCCTTTGCCGCCTCCCTCCCCGATAAACGGAAAACGTAACTATTCACCACTTCTCTGGCCTCGGCGTAATCTTCAAGGGGGCCTTTTTGAATCAATTCTCCGGAGACTCTGTTCGATTTTCTTCGCTCGCCACGTGGGGGAAACCCGACCGTGAACAGGCTTCATATGGCCAAA
>JAIPEP010000013.1 GCA_021737085.1 Desulfohalobiaceae bacterium
AAGAGCCCGAATCCCCAGTTATTATGGTAGTAGGCACTATGCAGCTCAGCAATCCGTCCTATGGAGCCGGGGATATACCCCTTGGCTATCTCCAACTCTGACATGCTTACCTCTGTTTCATTGCTCTGACGCATTTTCCCAAGGGCGTGCTGCAGGTCCTTGAGCAGGAAGGGGACTCCCGGAAAGGGCCCATCTTGGGTCATCTCCGCGGGGGCTTCCGATACACGCTCGTACATGGGCCGAACGATGGCATTCAGCTTCGCATTATAGGCCTTGGCCCGACGGACTGCCTTCGCGCGGACCTCCGAAGCGGCGATCTCGCCGCTGCGGATCAGGCCGGCCAGCCCCCCTGCGTCGTAATAGGGGTATTCGGGGAATCCGCCCATAGGCTCGTGACTCGTTCGGAGTTACAAGTGAAAGGTGAATGGTCAGAGCCTATTCCGCATCAAAACAGTGTGTCAATCGGAAACGGGCGAGGGGAAAAGGTGCCGGGCGGGGGCGCGTTGAACTGCGCTGCCCATTTTTTGAGGGAAGAACAGGCTCATGTAGCTCAGGCTACAGCACTGCTTGTTTGCGGATGCTACAAGAACAAAACAACCGAGTCGATCCCAGGCCGGTCCTTGTTTTACCGAATCGAGTTGCCGGGCCGGCGGAAACCAAACAGATAAGGAGTAGCATATGTCCAAGCTCGTGGCATTCGCGGCCATTCAGGGCGCGTACAACGTGGTCTCCAAGGCCGAGGGTCAGCTGAACCGCGCCCTGCAGACCTATGAGGCCAGCACCAAGGTGGAGTTTCCCAACACGGCGTACTATCTCCCGGTGATCTATTCCCTCACCGGACACAAGGTGCAGACCCTGGAGGACATGCAGGAGCCCCTGCGCATCGCCAAGGGTCTTCTGCCTCCCCACGTGAAGAGCACCAACCATCTGCCTTTTCTGGGCCCCTTGCTGGATGCGGGCATGGCCACCATGTTCTGCTTCGAGATCCAGGAGGCGCTGAACTACATTAACGATCCCGACTTCTACCTGCCCACCGCGGAGGATATCGACGAGGACCACAACAAGATCTGGCTGGGCGCGGCAGACGATGTGATCATGCGCAAGCGCGGGGTGGAGTTCGTGGACGGCAGCGCCCCGGGTTTCGCGGCTATCGTGGGCGCGGCCCCCGATCCGGAGACAGCCAAGATGATCGTGGAGGACTATCAGCAGAAGAACCTCTATATCTTCCTGGCGGCCAACCAGAACGGGACCACTTGCGCGGAGCAGCTCCGCGAGGCCGGGGTGCAGATCGGCTGGGGAACCCGGATTGTCCCCTTCGGCCCGGACATCTCCGCCTCGGTCTTCGCCCTCGGCTTCGCCAACCGGGCGGCCATGGCCTTTGGCGGTGTCCAGCCCGGTGACTACAAGAACATTCTCCTTTACAACAAGAACCGCATCTTCGCCTTTGTCAACGCCTTGGGCGAGGTTAACGCGGAGTGGGCCGCAGCCGCGGCCGGCGCGGTGAACTGGGGCTTCCCCACCATCGCGGACACGGACATTCCGGAAATCCTGCCCACGGGAGTGTGCACCTACGAGCACGTGGTGGCCGACGTGCCCCACGACCAGATTGTGGACAAATCCATCATGACCCGGGGGCTGAAGGTAACCGTGAGCAAGGTGGACATCCCCTGCGCCTTCGGTCCTGCATACGAGGGCGAGCGGATCCGGAAGAAGGACCTGCACGCCCAGATGGGCGGGGGCAAGACGCAGTGCACCGAGCTGTTGCAGATGGCGGACATGAACTCCGTGGAGGACGGCAAGGTGGAGGTCGTCGGCCAGGATCTTTCCGACATCAACGCGGGGGACACCCTGCCGCTCGGCATCTACGTGCAGGCCGCCGGCCGCGAGTTCCAGGAGGACTTTGAGCCCATCCTGGAGCGGCAGATCCACCACATCGTGAACTACATCCAGGGTGTGATGCACATCGGGCAGCGGGACATCTCCTGGGTGCGGATCGGCACGCACGCCATCGAGAAGGGTTTTACCCTGAAGGATCTGGGCGTGGCCATCCACGCCAAGCTGCACCAGGACTTCGGCAAGATCCTGGACCGGCTGCAGGTGACGCTGTATACCAAGCAGGAGGATGTGGACAAGCTGACCCAGCGGGCGCGGCAGGTCTACAAGGCCCGGGACGAGCGCGTGGAGAACATGCGGGACGAGGATGTGGAGACCTACTACTCCTGCACCCTGTGCCAGAGCTTTGCTCCCTCGCACGTGTGCACGGTGAGCCCGGAGCGGACGGGCCTGTGCGGTGCGTACAACTGGATGGACTGCAAGGCGTCCTACGAGATCAACCCCACCGGCCCCAACCAGCCCATCGAGAAGGGCGAGTCCACGGATCAGTGGCGCGGGCAGTGGAAGGGTGTGAACGAGTTCGTGTACAACGCCTCCAAGGGCTCGGTGGACCACTACAACTTCTACTCCATCGTGCACGACCCCATGACCACCTGCGGCTGCTGTGAGTGCGTTGCCGCAGTGCTGCCGCAGTGCAACGGGGTGATGACCGTGAACCGGGAGTATCAGGGAGACACGCCCTGCGGGATGACCTTCACTACCCTTGCGGGCACCGTGGGCGGCGGCGCTTCGACCCCGGGCTTTGTGGGGCACTCCAAGTTCAACATCTGCCAGCGTAAGTTCATCCGCGCCGAGGGTCCTACGGACCAGGAGCACGCCGGCCTGCTGCGGATGGTGTGGATGCCCAAGATGCTCAAGGAAGAGATCAAGGATCGCCTGAACCAGCGCGCCGAGGAGCTGGGTTATCCGGATCTGATCGACCGGATCGCGGACGAGACAGTGGGAACCACCGAGGATGAGATCCTTCCCTTTCTAAAAGAGAAGAAGCATCCCGCTGTGGAGATGCACGACATCATGTCCAGCTAGCATAGTTTCCGTAAGCAAAGTCCTCTTTGCGGACGGGAATTATTTTAGGCCAGCCCGCCCTGCACCCACTTGCTCGAAACCAGATACCGAGCAAGTGGGTGCAGGGCGGGTTCTTCTAATTCGGGCCAAAACGGCCCGCGAGTCCAAATAGGACGGGAGTCCATGACAGGCAAGGACGGTCCTACCGGCGGGCAGGAGGACCCTGTCGCCTCGGAGAGCCTCAAGGGCCTTTCCGAGGAGGAGATCCACTTTCTAAGCCAAAGGGCGGCGCGGCAGGATTTCCAGTCCGGGGAGGCCGTTTTCCTACAGGGCGATTCGTCCAGCTCCCTGTTCTTCATTAGGGCCGGCAGGATCAAGCTGAGCAAGGTCCTGGAGGACGGCAGTGAAATCCTGCTGGATATCCGCGGAGCAGGGGATTTCATCGGAGAGTATATATTCAGCCGGGCAGGACCGGAGGCCCCGGCCTCGGCTTGGTGCATGGAACCGAGCAGCCTTAGCGAGTTCACTCAGGCGCTCTTCGAGCAGATAACGCGGGAGCGGCCGGAAATCGGCATCCAGGTCATCAGGCGGCTGGGCCGTCAGATTGCTTCCCTGACCAGCCGTGTAGGCTCCATGTCCATACCCCGACTGGAGGACCGGCTTTACCGTGTGCTGGCGGATTTGGCCCAGGAGCACGGCACTCGCGAGGAGCGGGGCTACCGCATCGGATTTCCCGTCACCCACGAGGAGCTCAGCTTCCTCGTAGGCGCCCATCGGGTAAGTATTACCAGGGCCCTGAAGTCCCTCAAGGATGCCGGATACATCGTCCAGGAAGGCCGGACCATGCTTTTCCCCTATCTTTACGGATAAACCCTTGCTTTCCTCTTAGCCACAAAGAACAGGCACCTGTCGCCCAGCCATTTGGGGCATTCTCTGCTGCCGCGGTAACTATTCAGCACTTCTATGGACTCAGCGTAAATGCCCCGTGAACATTATGGTTTCGCGAGGAGGTGAATAGCTACCTGCCGCGAACCATTTCTGGCCAGCTCAGGCAGCGGACTCCTCCCCGAAGGCCATGTGGATCTCCACATCTCCCCCGCCGCTCATCTTGATCCGGGCGTTGGGATAGCGCTTTTGGAAAACGTGGATCATTTTGGTGTTCTCGTTTAGCACCGTGGCAATGAATCCCTTATAGCCGTTTTCCCTGGCGATGGATTCCAGGATGGAGAGGAGGTAGCTCCCGATCCCCTTATCCTGGAAGTCCTCCCGGACCACGAAGGCAACCTCTGCGTATCCCTCCTGCTCCTCGGACTCCGCGTAGGATCCGATGGCCACGATCTCTTTGCGCTGGCCCTTCTGCATCTGACCGATAATGGACATGTTCCTCTTGTAATCCACCAGGGCCCACTGCTCCTGCAGCATGTTCCGGGAGAATATTTTCCGTCTCTGGAAGAAGCGGTAGTAGACCGTGGTGTCCTGCAGGGAGTAGAAGAAATTCCTCGAGGCGAATTCGTCCGATGGCAACAGGGGGCGGAACTCGACTGTCTTATCCTCCGGCAACTGCAGGTAGTACTTGTACTTTTCCAGGAAAATGAGGTCCTGTTTGGTGGGAGGGAGCTGGTCCGCGAAGATATAGTGCCGCTTTTTGGCCTCGTTGATCAACTCTTCCCGGAATTTGGGATGGGCGATCTGGGTGAGCTCCATGACCCGCTGGTAGATGCCCTTGCCGTGCAGCTCGGCAATCCCGTATTCCGTGACCACGATGTCCACGTCGCCTCTGGTGGTGGCTACCCCTGCACCTTCGCTCAAATGGGGAACAATGCGCGAAACTTCTCCGTTCTGGGCGGTGGAGGGTAGCGCGATAATGGAGAATCCCCCATTGGAGAGCTTACTGCCCCGGATGAAGTCCACCTGGTCGCCTATTCCGCTGTAGAAAAGATACCCCTTGGAATCAGTGCAGATCTGACCGGTGAGATCGACCTCCAGTGCGGAGCTGAGGGAGATCAGATTGTCGTTGCGGGCGATCTGGTTGGGATCGTTCACGAACTCCGAGGAGCGGAAGTAGAAGAGGGGATTGTTGTCCAGATAGTCGTATAGCTCAGTAGAGCCCATGCACAGGGAGCAGACAATCCTGCCGGGGAGCAGGGATTTCTTTTTGTTGGTGATCACCCCTTTTTGCAGCAGGGGAAGGAAGCCGTTGGTTATGACCTGGGTGTGCAGGCCGAGATCCTTTTTGCGGTCCAAATAGGGCAAAATGGAATCCGGGAGATGGCCGAAGCCCACCTGGAGGGTGGCCCCGTCGTTTACGAGCTGATTGACGTACCCGGCGATGCGCTCCACGATGTCCACGTTCTTGGATGTGGGTATGGCCTCGCACAGAGGCTCTTCGTGTTCCACAAGGTAGTCTATGTCCTTTATGTGGATGAAGCTGTCCCCCCAGGTCCGGGGCATGGAGGGATTGAGCTGGGCGATAATCATACCCGCGTTCATCATCCCGGCCAAGGTGATGTCCACGGAGATGCCCAGGCTGCAGTAGCCAAAGCGGTCCGGCGGGCTGACCTGGATCAGGGCCACATCGAGACCGATCTTCTGTGAGTGGAAGAGCTCGGGTATTTGCGAGAGGTAGGCCGGGACGTAGTCGATCTTTCCCTCGAAGGCGGCTTGTCGCATGCGCTGGCTTATGAAGAAGAGCTTCAGGGAGAAGCGATTGAGGAAGGACTTGTCATTGACATAGTCGGAAAAAGTGTAGGAGAGCATCTGATAGCACACGATATCCTGGATGGACCGTTCCTGGACCATGGCGTGTATGAGCTTTTGCGGCTCCCCACAGCCGGTGCCCACGAAGACGCGGCTGCCGTTCTTGATCTTGGTAACCGCAGTTTCTGGATGGAGCACTTTTTCCGGGCAGTAACTGTGGATGTCCATAAAATTCTCCTGCTTCGTGAGGTAAGCGGTGGACGCCAACCTGTGGCAAAGTAAACATATTGACAATATTTTCCAGAATGCGTCAATTGGGTATGGTCGCTTTAAGCATAGAGGCAAAGGGACCGGCATAATGGAAACCGCAGCAGAAGGCCGGCATGGCCTCAGTTCGCTTGGAGGCGATCGCTTTCCTGGAATGTTTTTTTCTGCCGGGAAAGGAAAAAGCCAATAACTCGAGGCCTTGACAGACGTCAATAGTCGCGGAAGGGAGATTTCTGGATGGAAGGAATGCATTACGAAGGATCCTGCATCAGGCCTCCTAGCGAGGCGCACAGTATCCTGCTTCAGGTGACTACGGGCTGCTCCCACAATAAGTGCACCTTTTGCGGATCCTATAAGGATAAGCGCTTCCGGATCAAGGAGGAGGACCTCATTTTCCGGGACATTCGCTGGGCTGCTCAGCACGGTCGCCATCACCGGCGGCTCTTTCTGATGGACGGAGATGCGCTGATCATTCCCCAAGAGCGTCTGGTCCGGATCCTGGAGGAGATCAATCGTCAGATGCCCTGGCTGGAGCGCATCGGAACCTATGCCAACGCCAAGAGCATCAGGAAGAAAACACCACAGCAGCTGCGACAATTGGCGGAGAAAAAGCTGAGTATCGTCTATCTGGGTATGGAGAGCGGGGATGACCAGGTGCTCCAGGCGGTGTGCAAGGGCGCGTCTGCCGGGGAAATGATTGACAGGGGCCGCAAGATGAGGCAGGCCGGTATCCGGCTTTCCGTGACCGTGTTGCTCGGTATAGCCGGCAGAGAAGGGTCCCTGCGCCACGCCAGGGCCACGGGCGAGGCACTGACCGCAATGGACCCAGATTACGTGGGGGCGCTGACAGTCATGCTCTTGCCCGGAACGCCGCTTTACGAGGATTTTCGAAGCGGGGTCTTCCAGCTCCCGGACGAGGAAGGGATCCTGCGAGAGCTGGCGGAAATGCTCCGGCATACCCAGCTGAGCAAGGGCTTATTCGTTTCCAACCACGCCTCCAACTATCTTCCCCTCAAGGTACAATTTCCCGGGGGCAAGGAACAGGGCTTAGCCCAGATCGACAGGGCGATCCAAGGGGAAACCTCCCTGAAGCCGGAATGGCTCAGGGCCCTGTAGGACCGATAGGGGGGCTGCATTCTCTAGGGCAGAAGGTCTCCGGAAGTGGGTGCTTCCACACCAAAGATAAGGCTCCCTGCGGTCTAGTGAAAGAAGGAACAATCGAAACAGGCCCAGTGAGCTGTCAGTTGTACATTTTTTTCCCTGGGGAATCCGGAGGGCTCTACAACCTTCATTCCCCGGTGGATCCGGGCACAAACAAGCATGAAAATGCTGCGAGGCTCGCCCTGTTGAATCCTGTCTCTGACAGGGCAGCTAAGCTGCATTCAACAGGGCAAGGCGGGTGGACGCTGAAGCGCGGTTCTCATCCGGGGTTTGCCATGAGAGGACCAGCAGCAGCAAAAAAGTTTTGACAGCTTCCCGGAAATACGTTAAGGGATTACTCGTTTTGCAATATATTTCACAAAGTCGCTAAAGCAGATCGCAATAAAAAGGGGGCTGATATGATTGAGCTGAATGCGACCCTGTTAATTCAGATGGTGAATTTTTTGATATTGCTCGCGATCCTTAATCTGATCCTCTATCGCCCCATCCGAGGGATTATCAAAAGGCGCTCGGAAAAGCTCGCTGCGGATATGAATGACGTGGAGAAATTCAATGAGCAGGCCGAGAAAAAGCTCCATGACTATGAGCAGTCTTTGCAGGAAGCCAGAACCGAGGCCGGAGCCATCCGCAACGAGTACCGCGGTGAGGGCTCGGAAAAGGAAAAAGAGATAGTAGATCAAGCCAAGCAAGAGGCCGCACAAGAGCTGGAAGAGAGCAGAAAGCAACTGCGGCAGCAGCGGGAAGGGGCACAACAGAAGCTACTGCAGGAAATCGACCAATACGCGGAGAAGGTGGCACAGAAGGTTATGAGCTAGCGGGAAGCTTCCCCAAGGGGAGGGTGATCCCGCTTTTTTTGTAACGGCCGCTGCCCGTGTGGGTTTCTGAATCCTCGACCCAGTTAAATGGAGAGGCATTGCGCAATCAACCGGGCCTCGGAGAGGAAGCTTCGGGGCAAAAAGAGTCAATGTCAACAGGAAGGAGGGCTGCCTTGAATAGATGGGGGCAAATAGCGATTGGAGCCGTTGCCATGGGCTTGCTCGCCGCGGGTAGCGTTTACGCATCCGAAGGCGGGGGGTCCTCCTCAAGTGCCGAATGGTGGGACTTTTTCTGGCGCTGTCTCAACTTGGTAATCTTTTTGGGGTTAATCTGGTACTTCGCCGGGAGCAAGATCCGGGATTTCTTCGCCAGCCGCAAGAAGCAGATCGGCCAGGAAATCGAGAACATGGAAAACCGCAAGGCAGAGGCGGAGAAGAAGCTCAAGGATGTGGAGCAGCGCATTGCCGATCTGGAGAGTGAGAGGGAGGAAATCCTGAATCAGGCCAGACAGCAGGGAGAGTCGCTACGGGAATCGATCATAGAGAAGGCGCGCTCGGATGCGGAGCAGATTCGCGAGCAGGCCAAGCTGAGGGCTTCTCAGGAGCTGGAGCAGGAAGTGGAAAATCTACGGTCGGAGATGGCGGATCGGATCGTGGACACTGCCGAAAAGATTATTTCCGAGCGTCTGGGGGCCAAAGAGCAGGAAGAATTGATCGATAAATATCTAACAAAGGTGGTGCTGAATTGAAGGAAGAAGTGATTGCCAAACGCTACGCGCGGGCTTTGTTCGCCCTGGGTCAGGAGCAAGGGGGAGAGGCCCAGAAGCAGTATGGCGAGGAGCTGGCCAGGTTCGCCGAGGCAATTGAGGCAGCACCGTTGTTAGACAGGGTCTTCCGCAACCCAGTGATCAAGATTGAGGATAAGAAGAGCGTGGTGAGGCAAGTGGCCGAACGGCTGGAATTGAGCCGGATGGTCACCAACTTTTGCCTTTTCCTGGGGGACAAGTCGCGGTTGGAGTTTTTTCTCCCCATCCAGACCTACTACCGTAAGCTCTTGGATGAACAGGAGGGAATCCTGCGCGGCAGCCTGGTAACTGCGATCGACCTGAGCCAGGACAAGCAGGACGAGGTGCGCGGTGGTCTGGAGAAGCAGCTCAAGAAGAGCTTGATTCTTGATTTCGAGACCAATGCGGATATCTTGGGCGGACTGCTTCTCCGGATCGGGGACAAGCTCTACGACGCGAGTCTCAAGGCCCAATTGGAGCTGGTGAAGGAAAACATTAAAAGGGGTGAGTAGTGGTTATGCAGATAAAAGCCGAAGAAATAAGCCAGATTATTCAGGATCAGATCGCGAATTATGAACAGAAGATGGAGATGACCGAGACCGGCACAGTCCTGTCCGTGGGAGACGGTATCGCGCGAGTCTACGGCGTGGAGAACTGCCAGGCCATGGAGCTGCTGGAGTTCCCGGGACAGGTCTTCGGACTGGCCCTGAACCTGGAGGAGGACAGTGTCGGCTGCGCCCTGCTCGGGGAGGACACTCACATCAACGAGGGAGACACGGTCAAGCGGACCGGGAGGGTGTTCTCCGTTCCCGTGGGCGAAGCGGTCACCGGCCGGGTAATCGATCCGGTGGGCAACCCCCTGGACGGGAAAGGTCCGGTTACCCTGGAAGAAAGCCGCCTTGTGGATATCAAGGCGCCTGGCATCGTGGAGCGGCAGCCGGTGGACGAGCCCATGTACACCGGGCTCAAGTCCATTGACTCCATGACTCCCATCGGGCGCGGTCAGCGCGAGCTGATCATCGGCGACCGGCAGGTGGGCAAAACCGCCATCGGTCTGGACGCCATCCTGGCCCAGAAGGAATCCGACGTGCACTGCTTCTACGTGGCGGTGGGGCAGAAGAAATCCACTGTTGCCGGTGTCGCGGACACGTTGCAACGCCACGGGGCCATGGAGCACACCACGATCATCTCCGCTACCGCTTCCGAGCCTGCTGCCCTGCAATACATCGCCCCCTTCGCGGGTTGCGCTATGGCAGAGCACCTGCGGGATAACGGCAAGCCCGCGCTGGTGATCTACGACGACCTTTCCAAACAAGCGGTGGCCTACAGGCAGATGTCCCTGCTGCTCAGGCGCCCCCCCGGCCGTGAGGCCTATCCCGGAGACATCTTCTATCTCCACTCCCGTCTGCTGGAACGCGCCGCCAAGTTCAGCGACGAGCACGGCGGCGGATCCCTGACCGCCCTGCCTATCATCGAAACCCAGGCAGGCGACATTTCCGCCTATATTCCCACCAACGTGATTTCCATTACCGACGGCCAGGTTTATCTGGAGCCGAACCTGTTCAACGCGGGCTTTCGTCCCGCGGTCAACGTGGGCCTGTCCGTCTCCCGCGTCGGCGGCAGCGCGCAGACCAAGGCCATGAAGAAGGTCGCGGGAACGCTTCGCCTCGATCTGGCCCAGTACAGGGAGCTGGCCGCCTTTGCCCAGTTCGGATCCGAGCTGGACAAGTCCACCCAGGCCAAGTTGGAGCGGGGCAAGCGGATGATGGAGCTTTTGAAGCAGGATCAGTACCAGCCCATGCCTGTTCAGGATCAGGTTGCCGTGCTTTTTGCCGGCTCCAGGGGTTATATGGATGATATCTCCGAGGACAGCGTGCGCAAGTTCGAGGGCGAGTTCCTGGATTTCATGAAGAACTCCAAGCCAGAGCTTCTGGATGAGATCAAGGAAAAGAAGGATATGGACCAGGACTTGGAGAGCAAGCTCTCCAGTGCTGTGGAAGAGTTCAAAAAGGGCTTCCAGGAATAAATGCGGGAAAGGGGATAATCCATGGCTTCGCTGAAGGAAGTGAAGGACAAGATTGCGTCCGTACGCAAGACGAAGCAGATTACCAGGGCCATGAACATGGTCGCTTCCGCCAAGCTGCGCAAGGCGCAGAGCCGGATCGAGCAGTTCAGACCCTACGCGGAAAAGTACTACGAAATACTCGGCGATATTTCTCAGGGTGTGGATACCAGCGCCCATCCCTTGTTGGAACAGAGGGAGGAGATAAACAATATCGCTGTGGTCCTTGTGACTTCGGAAAGAGGGCTTTGCGGGGCCTTCAATTCCAATCTGGTGCAAACCGCAACCACATTCGCCCACAGCAGGGCGGAGTCCGGCCAGCAGGTCAAGTTTTTCTGTGTAGGAAAAAAGGGATCCAAGGACATCGCCAAGTCGTCTTACGAACTGGTCAGCGATCACTCCGATGTTATGGACAGCTTCGATTTCACTCTGGCCGGCCAGTTGGGGTCGGAGATTATCCACGCCTACAATCAGCAACAGGTGGATGAGGTCCATTTGGTCTACGGTCGTTTCATCAACGTAATCAAACAGGAGCCGACTCGGCTCCAGATCCTGCCAATGAGTCAGGAGGGGGCCGAAGGGCAGTCCGGGGAGCAGGAGGGAAGCAAAGCGGAATTCACCTACGAGCCTTCGGTGGAAGGCATATTGGACGAGTTGCTTCCCCGTTTCATCAAAGTCCAGATCTATCGCGGCCTGCTTGAGACCTCGGCAAGTGAGCACGCTGCCCGCATGACGGCTATGGACAATGCCACCAGGAATTGCGACGACATGATCTCCAACCTGACACTAAGCTACAACAAGGCCAGACAGGCCGCCATCACATCCGAACTCCTCGATATTGTCGGTGGTGCAGAAGCACTCAAAGGATAAAAAGGGGGCTGTAATGAGTGAAATAAAAGGTGAAATTGCACAGGTTATCGGGGCGATCGTGGATATAGAGTTCTCGGAACAGGAACTGCCCAGTATCATGAACGCCATCCGCATCAACGATCCCGATGTCCCGGAGGAAAATCAGCTTATCGTGGAGGTCGCCCAGCAGCTGGGCGATCGAGTGGTCCGGTGCGTGTCCATGGACAGCACAGACGGTCTGGTGAGAGGCATGGAGGCTGTGGATACCGGTGACTCCATTCGCGTTCCGGTGGGACCGGCAGCACTGGGGCGGATCCAGAATGTGGTCGGCCGCCCCGTGGATCAGCAGGGACCCATCTCCTCGGACATTATGCTTCCCATTCACAGGCCGGCTCCTTCCTTCACCGACCAGAGCACCTCCATTGAAGTTCTGGAGACCGGGGTCAAGGTAATCGACCTGATGATCCCCTTCCCCAAGGGCGGCAAAATGGGTCTCTTCGGCGGTGCCGGTGTGGGCAAGACTGTTATTCTCATGGAGATGATCAACAACATCGCCAAGCAGCACGGCGGTAAGTCTGTTTTCGCCGGAGTTGGTGAGCGTACGCGTGAAGGGAACGATCTTTATCTGGAAATGAAGGAGGCAGGTGTCCTGCCCAATGCTGCCCTGGTCTACGGCCAGATGAACGAGCCCCCCGGAGCTAGGGCCCGTGTCGCCCTTACCGCTTTGGCAGTTTCCGAATACTTCCGCGATGAAGAAGGAGAGGATGTCCTTCTCTTCATCGACAACATCTTCCGCTTCACCCAGGCAAACATGGAAGTTTCCGCCCTGCTGGGACGCATGCCCTCCGCCGTGGGCTACCAGCCCACATTGGGCACGGACCTGGGCGAGCTGGAGGAGCGGATCACTTCCACGCACAAAGGATCCATTACCTCAGTGCAGGCCATCTATGTTCCAGCGGACGACCTGACCGACCCGGCTCCGGCGACCACCTTCTCCCATCTGGACGGGACCTTGGTGCTCGCCAGGCAGATCGCCGAGCTGGGCATCTATCCCGCGGTGGATCCCCTGGATTCCACCTCCCGGATCCTGGACCCCAACGTCCTGGGATCGGATCACTATCAGACCGCCAGGGAAGTGCAGATGGTCCTGCAGCGCTACAAGGACCTGCAAGACATCATCGCCATCCTGGGCATGGAGGAGCTCTCGGACGAGGACAAGCTTACAGTGAATAGGGCTCGCAAGATCCAGCGCTTTTTGTCCCAGCCGTTCTTTGTTGCGGAGCAGTTCACCGGAATGCCCGGGAAGTACGTAAAGATCGAGGACACCATCAAGGGATTCAAGGAGATCATCGAGGGCAAGCACGACGATTTGCCGGAGAACGCCTTCTACATGGTGGGCACGATTGAAGAGGCCAGAGAGAAGGCCCAGAATATGTAACCTCAGACCAACCGGGATGAAGACATGGCTGAAGAACAGCTTCGATTGGAGATCGTCACACCAGACAGCACAGTCCTCAGCGAGGAAGTGGGGTATGTCGGTGTGCCGGGAGCGGTAGGCCAGTTCGGGGTGATGAAAAACCACATCCCCTTTCTGTCCGCCCTGGCTATCGGTTCCTTGTACTATCGAAAAGATGGTAAGAACGAATACGTTTTCCTCTCGGGAGGATTCGCCGAGGTTTCCCCTCATTCCGTTTCCATACTCGCGGAAAGCGCGGAGCGCCCCGAGGAGATCGATGTGCAGCGCGCCCGCCAAGCAAAGGAAAGGGCAGAAGAAAGGCTCCGCCAGCAGCAGGAGCAAGTGGACACAGCAAGGGCAGAGGCTGCCCTTAAGAGGGCGATACAGCGAATAACCCTAGGGGAGCAGGCGGGATCCTCCCGCTAGAGCGCTCCGAGGCGCAGAGGAAAAAAAGCAGGCCAAGCGGTCTGCTTTTTTTTCGCCTGTCCATTTGTTGAGTATGGGCTCAAGCCTGCTATGGGAGCATAAATAGTTTTCACTATTGCTGGAGCAAGGAAAGGAAGAGCCGGCTCAGAGGAGTTGCTTTCTGATCTAACTGGCACTAGAGCCATATAAACCCGTGTGGGCTGCGGATTAATTGACATGGACCTATACTGTCACTAGACTTTTTTCAGCTTTCTTGCAATTGTAAGCGAAGTAACAGGGGCTTATGACCGAAAGTAACCATGAGGTGTCCGCTTCTCTGGGGGGACTGGTTCTGGCCGGAGGACAGGGTAAGCGGATGGGTTCTACGGGACCCAAGGTCCTGATGCGGCTCCTTGGCGAGCCCATGCTTTTTTATATCTATCAGGCCCTTTCCTCGGTCCTTCCGGAGGAAGCCATCTGGACCGTAGTGGGCTATCAGAGGGAAAAGCTGGACTCCGCCTTTTCCCGCTACGCCTCGCGCTTTGTCCATCAACAGCAACAGCTCGGTACTGGCCACGCCCTGTTCTGCGCCTATCCCCTTCTCCGGGAAAACGGAATCAGACACTGTCTGGTTGTCAATGGGGATGTACCTCTTGTTCCGCCACGGGCACTACAGGATCTACAAGGCAAAGCCCTCTCCCAAAAGGCGGATGTTGCCTTTCTCACCATGCGTCTTGCCCATCCCTCTGGATACGGGAGGGTCATCCGCGGAGAGGGGGATATTGTTCGGCGTATAGCGGAGGAAAAGGATCTCCAGGCCTCCGAGGCCGGTGTGGACGAAGTCAATGCCGGGATTTACTGCCTCGATCTGGAACGGATCGGATCCTATCTGGAACGGATGGATCAAAACAATGTCCAAGGGGAATATTACCTTCCCCAACTTGCTGAAATCGCCGCCAGAGAAGGCGGCCGCGTTTCCGCTGTATGCGTCGAGGACGGGGCGAAGGAGCTTTTGGGGGTGAATAATCCCCAGGAGTTGGTCTATAACGAGGAGATACTTAGCAGACGCATAAGGCAGTACTGGCTGGAGAGCAGCGTTATTGTGCGTAATCCGGAGCAGGTCCGGATCGGTCCCAGAGTGAGCCTGGAGCCCGGCAGCGAGCTTACCGGCCCGCTGGAGATTTATGGCGCGAGCCGAATCGAGGCGCAGGCCCGGGTGGATTCCCATGTCTGGATCTCGGACAGTACTGTGGCAGAAGGCGCCTGGATCAGGAGTTTTTCCCATCTAGAGGGGGCCCGGGTGGAGCAGAGCGCTCAGGTGGGCCCTTATGCCAGATTGCGACAGGCAGCGGTGCTAAAGCCGGAAAGCAAAGTCGGGAATTTCGTGGAGGTAAAAAAGGCTGTCCTGGGCCCCGAAAGCAAGGCCAATCATCTGGCCTATATCGGAGACGCCAGCGTGGGGAGCGGGGCCAATATCGGCGCTGGCTGCATTACTTGCAATTACGATGGGATAGCCAAGCACCAGACCACCATCGGTGATCAGGCCTTTATCGGCAGCAATGTCTCTCTGGTTGCCCCGCTGCAGATCGGTGCCCGGGCAGTGGTGGGAGCGGGATCGACCATTTCCAAGAGCGTTCCCGACTCTTTTCTGGCGGTGGCCAGGGCCAAGCAGAAAAATTTGGAGCGAAAACTGCCTCAAGAAGAGAAAGATAATGGAAGTACTGGACAAACTGGAAGAAAAAATACATAATCTCCTAGAAAGGATTCAGACCCTGGAGGAAGAGAATCGAGGGCTGAAAAGGGAATTGGAGCAGGAGAGGGAAACCAGGCAGCGGGTGTCGCAAAAGCTGGACAATCTCTTGCAAAAAATCGACGAGGCGGATATCCTGTAAAGGATGCCAGAGTATAACATAACCGTTTCGGGGCTTGAGGTATCCTTTCGAACCAATGCCGGCGAATCCCAAGTCAGGGAGGCCGAGCATCTGATAAGGCGTACGTTTAACAGGCTGAACACTTACGGCAACCGCTTGAGCAACGAAAAGCTGCTCATTCTTGTGGCCTTGAGCCTGGCTGATGACTACCTACAGACACGACAGAAGCTGCGGGACTATCAAGACGAGCTGAACCGGTTGGTCGAGACGATAGACAGCGGAGAATATGCAAGGAAATGACCCTGGGAGTCGCGTGATTGCCGGAGCCTTTTTTGAGCCAACACCTACAAAATTGGGAGCCGCTTCCGCAACCTGTTGAGCATGCCCGGCACGGATCGGGAAGCCTGATGGTTGCCAGCGGCACCCACCTGGAGAGCCAGGTTCAAAATAGACCGCAACACGGACTCCCGGGGCCTTTTCACAAATGATTTCTTCTCCCCGGTAGCAAAGCCAGTCCGCCAGCCTGTACTAATCGGAGCGCCCTACCTGCTTGAGCGTGACCAGATCATACCTGGCATGCTCTTGTCATGTATATCCCCCTCAAGACCTCTTGCCCCGAAACATAAAGCGATTGCTTCGCCGCGCCGGCGATCAGCCCGCTGGCAACTGCGGGCTCGCCAGGGAAGTGCCCCTTACCAGCGGTAGGCACAGACAGGGTCCCCTTCATGCGGGCGGCAAGGCTAGACTTTGGTCCAACAAGGCTACTCAGCCACCGCAAGACCTGACAAGAGAGGGACGTACCGCGTGGCGAGGTGCCCAAGTCTCTTGGAGACAAGGAGAATGTCTTATGCAGATGATAGTGATAGCCGTCGGCTTCTTGTTGTGCGGCATGGGGATCGGCTACGGGCTGTACGCAATAATCGCCAGGAAAAAAGAGCGGCATGCTACTGCCCGGGCGAAGCAGATCCTGGACGACGCGAGCAAAGAGGCGGAGGCCAAGAAGAAGGAGTACCTTCTTCAGGCCCGGGATGAGGTTTTTCAGCAGAAAAAGGAGATGGAGAGGGAGTTCAAGGAGCAGGAGAACAAGCTGAAAAAGCAGGAGGACAAGCTCCAGAAGAAGGAAGAGCGGCTGGAGTCCAAGCAGGAGAAGGTTACCCAGAAGGAAAGCGAGCTCGCGGAGACAGAGAAGCGCCTGAACAACAAGGAGAAGGAGCTGCAGAACCGTGAACAGGGGATCGAGGAGAAGAAGCGGGAACAGGAGAAGCGCTTGGAGGAGATATCCGGACTGAGCCGTGAGGAGGCCAAGGAGAGGCTGCTGGCGGATGTGGAGAGCGAGGTCCGCCACGAATCCGCCAAGCGAATCCGCGAGATCGAGACCGAGGCGCGGGAAACCGCGGACAAAAAGGCCAAGGAGGTCCTGGCCAACGCCATCCAGCGCTACGCCGGGGATTACGTTTCGGAACAGACTGTGGCCGCGGTTAACCTTCCCAGCGACGACATGAAGGGTCGGATCATCGGCAGAGAGGGCCGGAATATACGCTCCTTCGAATCCGCTACCGGTGTGGACCTGATCATCGACGACACCCCGGAGACGGTGATCCTCTCCGCCTACAGCCCCTTGCGGCGGGCCAAGGCCAAGCAGGTCCTGGAGCGTTTGATCACCGATGGGAGGATCCATCCGGCACGCATCGAGGACATCACCCAGAAAGTGGAAAAGGAGATGGAGGTCAAGCTAAGGGAAACCGGGGAGCAGGTCACCTTCGACGTGGGGGTCCACGGTATCCATTCCGAATTGATCCGGCTACTGGGCCATCTTAACTTTCGAACCAGCTTTTCCCAGAATGTTCTGGACCACTCCCTGGAAGTGGCCTTTCTCTGCGGTATTATGGCCTCCGAGCTGCAGATGGACGTGAAGAAGGCCAAGCGGGCCGGGCTATTGCATGACGTGGGCAAGGCGGTGGATCACGAGATGGAGGGTCCGCACGCGGTCATCGGCTCCAATCTGGCCAAGAAGCACGGAGAATCCAAGGACATCGTCCACGCCATCGAAGCCCATCACGAGGACGTCCAGGCCCAGTCCATCCTCGCCGTCCTGGTGCAGGCGGCGGACAGCCTTTCCGGAGCCCGGCCCGGAGCACGCAAGGAGCTGTTGGAGAACTATGTGAAACGCTTGGAAGAGCTGGAGAATGTGGCTTCCTCTTATGACGGCGTGAGCAAAGCCTACGCGATCCAGGCTGGGCGCGAGCTCCGGGTCCTGATCGACTGCGATCGTGTAGACGAGGACCAGACCTACATGCTTTGCCGGGATATCGCCCATTCCGTGGAGGAGAAGCTGACCTACCCCGGCCAGATCAAAGTGACCTGCATCCGGGAGAAGCGTTCGGTGGAGTACGCCAAATAGGGCTTGGAGCGGTTACGGATGCGCATACTCTTTTTGGGCGATATCGTGGGCCGGCCGGGACGCAGGGCTGTATGCAACAGATTGCCCCAGTTGCGACGAAAATACGGTCTGGACCTGGTTCTGGCCAATGTGGAGAACGCCTCCGGGGGTCTGGGCCTGAACCGGAAGCACGCCCAGCAGCTCCACCGCGCCGGAGTGGAGGCCATGACCTCGGGCAATCACATTTGGCGTTACAAGGAGATCCTCCCCTTTTTGGACGACACGGACTGGTTGCTCCGGCCGGCGAACTATCCCCCGCGGGTGCCGGGTCGAGGCTACACCGTGCTGGAGGCTGCCGGGAGGCGGGTGGCAGTGCTCAATCTGCAGGGCAGGGTGTTCATGGATCCCCTGGACTGCCCTTTTCGTGCGGCGGATACTGCAGTAAGGGAGATGCAGGAGCAGAACCCGGACGTTATCCTTGTCGACTTCCACGCAGAGGCCACGTCAGAGAAGCAAGCCCTTCGGCACTATTTAAACGGAAGGGTGACCGCGCTGCTGGGCACCCACACCCATGTCCAGACCGGGGATGCCGCAGTGGGGCAACTGGGTACGGGATACATCACGGACCTGGGCATGTGCGGCCCCGGCAACTCGATCATCGGAATGGATCCAGAGTCCATCCTGGAAGGGTTCATGCTGCAATTACCCAAGCGTATGAGCGTGGCTGACAGTGAGGCTGTTCTGGAGGGCGTCCTGCTGGATGTTCGGGCCGAAGACGGCAAGTGCGCGGCAATCACATCCTGGCGCGACAACGAGGAACTGTGACCAGAGCCGGATAGGCCCTGACCCAGGGTCAGGGCCTCATAACATCAAATCGGGGGAATAAGCGGATTATGGCCAGTGATGTCCAGTACGCCAAGGAGCTCATCTGTCGAGGTGCAGAGGAAGTCATCGAGGTAGAGGAGCTGGAGGCCAAGCTCAGGCAGGACAGGCCGCTGCTGGTAAAGACGGGATTCGATCCCACCGCACCGGATCTGCATCTGGGGCACATGGTCCTGATCCAGAAGATGAAGAATTTTCAGGACTTGGGACACAGGATCCTCTTTCTCATCGGCGACTTCACGGGTATGATCGGCGATCCCAGCGGTAAGTCGGAGACGCGCAAGCACTTGACCAAGGACGAGGTGCGCAGCAACGCCGAGACCTACAAAAGGCAAGTGTTCAAGGTGCTGGACCCGGACAGGACGGAGATCATGTTCAATTCCACCTGGATGGATGAGTTCACCGCATACGACTTTCTCCGGTTGTGCTCTCGTTATACCGTTGCCCGGATGCTGGAAAGGGACGACTTCCACAAGAGGTTCCAGGACAATCGCCCCATCGCCATCCACGAGTTCATCTACCCTCTGATGCAGGGGTACGATTCCATAGCCATGCAGGCGGACGTGGAGCTGGGTGGCACGGACCAGAAGTTCAACCTCCTTATGGGTAGGACCCTGCAACGCCAGGAGAATATGGAGCCCCAGGTGATCCTGACCACTCCGATCCTGGAGGGCCTGGACGGGGTGCAGAAGATGAGCAAGTCCCTGGGCAACTACGTGGCCCTCGAGGACACTCCAGAGGACACCTACGGCAAGCTGATGTCCCTATCTGACGAGTTGATGTACCGTTATTTCGAGCTCCTCACGGACAGGAACATCCACGAGGTGAGGGCCATGCAGGACAAGGTGGACCGGGGGGAGCTGCACCCCAAGACGGTCAAGGAGGACCTGGCCTGGGAGATCACCTCCAAGCTCCACGGCCGGGAGGCGGCTAGGAAGGGACAGGAGCATTTCCACAGGGTCTTCAACCGGCAGGAGCTTCCCCAGGAAATGCCGGAGATGGATGTTAGGGAAAGCGAAGGGACTGACCTGCCGGAGGTGGCGGTTCGGGCGGGACTGTGCCAGTCCCGGGGCGAGGTCAAGCGCCTCTGCAAGCAGGGTGCCGTCTCCGTGGACGGGAAGAAGGTCATGGACCCGGGATACAGCTTCGGTTCCGGGGAATACGTGCTACGTATCGGTAAGAAGCGATTCCTCAAAGTCCTGGCCTAGCCGGAAGGAGTCGGTAAAATCGGACAGGGGATAGCGGCTTGAGGATCTATTTGGCGGGCCCCCTATTTTCCGAAGGGCAGCGAAGCTGGCAGATTCGGATAAAGCAAGGAATACAGAACTGGGCAGCCCTGCAGGGTCTGGATGTGGACGTGGTCTATCCCTATGAGCTTGTCGCCTCGGCCCAGGGCGCACAAGCCAGGGAACTGGATGGTGAAGGCGTCTTCGCCGTGTGCGAGAGCGCACTGCGGGACTCGGACATCCTGGTGGCCACCTTGGACGGGGCGCAGGTGGACGACGGAACGGCCTGGGAGGTGGGCTACTTCTATGCCCTCTGCAAGGGTGCGAGGGAGCGGATCCTGGGAATCCGCACGGACTTCCGACGCGCCGGAGAGGCGGAGGGAACCAGGGTAAACGCCATGCTCGACTCCAGCTGTTTTGCTATTGTGGGTTCCCTGGAGGAACTGTTGGAGAGGCTAAGCCCTTTGGTGGGAGTGAAAAATCCCCCAGTGTCTTGATATTTTTCCCCGCCGTGCCCCTTTCTCCCTTTAGGGCACTTCGGCTTCCCGCCAGGAGAACTCCAGGATGGAATGTATTTCCCGGAGCGAATCCAGGAGCTCGTTCCAGGCCAGATCATCCTTGCTCACCATGCGGAAGGTATAGGTTACATCCTGCTCCTCCATATTTTCCTTGTAGTTGACGAACTCGATGGAGAGCCCGCTGAAAGAATCCAGCACCCGGCGGATCTCGTTGATAGGCCGTGCCTCGCAGCAGCAGCGCACGGTGAGCAGGGTGTGTTGATCCCTGGCGATATCCGGTCTGTAGACTCGCAGGCCGAAAAGGGCCAGGAAGGTGATGCCGCTGGTGACCAGGGCGGGCAGATAGAGACCCGCCCCTATGGCCAGCCCCAGGGCGGTAACCAGCCATAACCCGGCTGCAGTGGTCAGGCCCCGTATGCTGCCGCGGCCCTTGATAATAGTACCGGCCCCGAGAAAACCCATTCCGGCCACAGTGTAGGAAGCGATGCGGCCCGGGTCCGCCCTGATGATACTCTCCTCCCCGTGCCCCAGGTGCATCTGGGGGATGTACAGGGAAAGCTGCATGAGCAGACAGGCGGCGATGGCCAACAGGATGTTGGTCCGCAGGCCCGCGGCCTGGCCGTGGGCCTCGCGCTCCAGGCCAATGATACCTCCTAGGAGTGCGGCCAGGATCAGCTTGAATAGCTCTGTCCATTCCTGTCTGGCCAAAAACTCGAAAAGGATTTCCTGCACAGGGCATTCTCCCGGGTCAGGGTCTTACTGGGCATCGCTGGTTTGCGGATCTTCCTGGTTCTTCTGGATCAGCAGAACGGGCACGGAAACCTCGTTGACGAACTGATTCAGTGTCTGGCCCTGGAATTCCGGCGGCTCGCAGGCAAGGCGGAGGATAAGCGCTTTGCGCAGCGCTTGGGGCTTTATACTTATCTCAAGACTCTTATGCGTTGCTTCATGGCTGCCATTGATTATTCAAAGTATCGTGCTCGCATCGTAAATCGCCCGGAGCCGAGGCGAAAAAACATGGCAAGACGATCAGCCCTAATAAAAGGCAACTCCCCGGCAAGGTCCAAAATTACGTTGTAGTATTAAGAGGATAAAACACAAGAGTTTGTTTGTGAAGTGGAGGTCTGGGGCGCTCCAAGACTTGACGAGTAGCCTCGGGGGTACGTATAGAATAGAAAGGAATACGCGCCTCGACCTGGGCAGGCCGAGACCATGGCATTGTGTACTTCGTGTTTGCCAGTCATCTAGGAGGAGACCATGGACGTTCTCTTGATCCATCCCCCGTTTCTGGAGGGATATTCCAAGGCGCGGATAGATCTGCCACCCTTAGGGATCGGTTACTTGGCTTCCGTTCTCCGTGGGGAGGGTCACACGGTACGGATCGCGGATCTCAACATAGATTCCCGATACCTGCTGGATCGGGTCGGGGAATTCGATCTAGTGGGCATTTCCGGGGATACCCCCCGGCATGGAGTGGCCATGGAGCTGGCGGCAAAGGTTAGGGAGCAGGGAGTGCCCGTGGCCATGGGCGGGCCCCATGTATCCTTTCGAGCGGAAGAGAACCTCCGCTCGGGACCTGTGGACTATGTGGTCCGTGGCGAGGGAGAGGAGAGCTTCCGCAACCTTGTCCGCGACTTGCAGGAGGGAGGTGACGGTGTCGGCGTACCCGGGATTTCCTGCCGCAATAAGGGGGAGGTGCTGCACAACCCCACAACGAGCTTTCTGGACATCAATGATATTCCCCTGCCCTCTCGCGACCTTTTGCCCATGTCCTCCTACCGGGTCTATGTGGGGAACAGGCTGGGAACCACTGTGATTGCCAGCAGGGGATGTCCCTTCAACTGTTCCTTTTGCTCCTCCTCGGAGCTCTTCGGCCTGCGCTGGCGCCCCAGGGAGCCGGAGGCGATAGTGGACGAAGTGGAATACCTCTACCGCCACTACGGCTTCCGCGCCGTATTGTTCATGGACGACAATTTTACCCTGGATCCGGATCGGACCATCAGGATCTGCGAGCTCATGCTAAAGCGCGGTCTGGATGTCAAATGGTGGTGCTTTTCCCGCGTGACCAGCGTGAATCAGCGGGAGGACATGGTGGAGAGCATGGCAGAGGCAGGGGGGGAGATGGTCTTTTTAGGGGTGGAGACACCTCACGAGGAGGTCCTGGATCACTACGGCAAAAAGGCCACCTCCGAGGATGCGCAAGGTGCAGTGCGGATCCTGCGCAAGCACGGGATCCGGATCTACGGCAGCCTTATCCTGGGCGACCCCCAGGAGGACCAGAGGATGATCCGGCAAACCATCAGCTATGCCAAATCCTTGAATCCGAACATAGCCCAGTTCGCCATCCTTACCCCTTATCCCGGGACCAGGCTCTATGACGAGATGCGCCCCCGGCTCCTGGATCGGGACTGGTCCTATTACGACGGCCTGCACTCCGTGATAAGCTATGACTATCTTACCCCGGAAGAGGTGGAGGGGTTTTTGAAAAAGGCTTACCTTACCTTTTATCTCCAACCCAAAAAGCTTCTCGTTCATGGCAGGAATATGGCCAAGTTCCTCTTATACTTGGCCAAGAGGTAGGCTAGCGAGAGAGGTGGAGGGCTTTTAACTGGGCGTGGCCAGGCTCTCCTCATCCCTGTACACTTTTTCGTCCAGATCCATGGCCTCCCGTATGAAAGGGCTAGGCTCCTGAACTGCCTCCACGCGGTAGAGGCTGGAGGTGTACCAGTCCGTATCCGCCTCTACCCCGATACGCTCAAACACCTCGCACTTTTCCTGATAGCTGGCGAAGCTCGTTTCCTGCTGGGGATAAAGGCTGAAACGCCTGCGGATGTCGGTAATCACCAGCCCCATCTGGAGCAGACGCTGTTGTATGGCGTGCCATTTGCTCCGCGAGGCCTCCAGGGTGGTGAGCCCGAAGTACCCGGAACAGCCGTTTCCGCTGAGGGCGGAGACCCCCCGGGAAAGGAAGAGGGTTATGCCCGGCAGGGTTTCCACCGGATCCGTGATAAATACCTCGTGCTGCCCTGTCACTTCCTGAGGAAGCGGATTTTGCACGTCGAAGACACGTGCTTCCAAGGGCAGATTGTGTCGGCGGGCCAGATCGTTGATGTAGCTTACCAGACGGGAGTCAATCTCCAGCACCAGGACCCTTTCCGGGAGCCCGGTCAGGGCGAGGGCAGCCCCGAGGAGGTCGTCGTCACCGATGAGACATATGGAGGTCCGCAGGAGGTCGCCCCGCTCGTGGAGAAAGGCGGCCCTGAGGAGCACTCCCTGCAGGGAGATGAAGCCTTGGTCGAAGTCCTCTGAGGCGCTGGGCCGGCCCTGCAGAAATTCCTCGAACTGCCGGGCCAGGCGTGGGAAGGGCTCACCCGGCATATAGCCCGTTTGCTGGCAGTGGGGGCAAGCCGAACCCCTCCACTGCCTTAAAAAGCCGTAGGCGCTTTCTCCCTGTGTGGTCAGGGCGGCCTTTCCGGATTCTACCCGGACCAGGCCTTCCTCCTGCAGCTGCTCCAGGACGGGGAAGAATTCCTTCAGACTGGCATCCTGGGAGTCGATAAGGGCATAAAGTGATTTTTCGCCCTGGACCAGGGCTTGGATGATCTGATTCTTTATCCGCTTGTGCATACTCACCCCCTGTCCAGGGCGTAGTGGCGATAGGATCTGGGCCTGAATTCCTCCAGAATATACTGAAAGGCCCTGTCCACTTGGCTAATGTCCCCGCAGGTGAACACATCCACATTGACCTGCTCGTATTCCGGCCAAGTGTGAATGGAGAAGTGCGATTCCTCGATCAGGATAACTCCGGTTACGCCGTAGGGGGTGAACTGCTTATACATAGAGCCCACTTTGGTGAACCCTACCCGGTCGCTGATATCTTCCAGGATCTTTTTGACCTCCTCCTCGTAGGCAATAAGATCCTTGGCCACACCGTAGAGCTCTGCAATGATGTGCCTCCCTACTACCATGGCCACCCCCCTTGTGCTTTGGAGGTTCGACAGGCACGACTTTGACGACGAGCGTTCCGATTAAGGGGCTTAACCGGAAATGGCCACAGTAGGGTCTGTTTTCCCTACTTCAGGAATCGAGGGACCTTACCGCGTCCACCGCGAAACCTCGAATCACTTCCACGGATTGACCGGAATCCGGCACATCCTTGCGAACAGTGCAACCAGAACTCAATAGAAACGCTTTGCCCCTTCCTTTTTGTCCCCTGTCCCCCGCAACTTACCCGAATCCCATCCGGAAATCGCTTTTCCGGGTGGTTTTCGGGCAGAAACCGTTCGGGAGGCACGGAACAAAGCGCTTGTGTTGAGCCCCGTTGCAGTTGCCGGATTTATCCCTTGGACTCTTGCCGCAGCGTATTTCAGAACGGCATCACCTCAAAAAATCAAACTGAAACAACTATTATTTTTTCAGCGAATTTGTCAAGGGTGAAAGTATGCTGCTCAGCGTGTGTCTCTGCCATGGAGGCGGGTTTCGGATATGTTGTCTGCAGGGGGGATCATTCCTTAAGCAGGGCTCTTTTGCGCTGTGTGTATTCCTCCGGGGTGATTTCCCCTCGGGCCAGGCGCATATCCAGGGTTTCCAGGGCCTTTTTCCGGGATTCTGGCCTGTCGCCCCGGAAGAACCCCTTGGGGCCGAAGGCCCAGCGCAAAAGGAGGGCGAGAAAAGCAAGCACCAGCGCGATGAAGACTAGCTTGCTCAGGGAAAGGAGCCATCCTCCCTCCAGGCCCGGGCCGAAGGGCCACCTGGCCCAGGGATGCTGTCCCCGGGACAGTAAGAAAAGATATTGGATAGGCTCCGGGATATGCATCAGTAAAACCCCAGTGTTTGAAGGACCAGATCCGTGAGCTCTTGTGGCGTGTTCTCCGCCGGGAGGAGGTAGTCCTGGCACTCGTAGTACAAGGGCTCTCTCTGTCTCAGGGCCTGCACGAGTTCCTCCTCCATGGATCCTTGGCTCAGGGCGGGGCGCTCCCCGTGGTCCTCCTCCCGCTGCAGCCGCTGCACAAGAAGGGAGACGTCGGCCAGGAGATAGAAGACCGCCCCGCTCGAGCGAAGGAGCTGCCTGTTTCCCGGGCGCAAGACTATGCCCCCGCCGGTAGCCACGACCCGGCCCGGTATGCTGCAGACCTCGCGGAGGGTCTCTTCCTCCAGGTCGCGGAATGTCTGCCATCCGCTGTGGGAAACGATCTCGGAAATGCTTTTTTGGGCCCGCTTCTGGACCATGCGGTCGGTGTCCACCATTTCGGCCCCCAGCCTGGAGGCGACCTCGCGGGCCACGGTGGTTTTCCCGCTTCCCCGCAGTCCGAGGAAGAAGATGCTTTCCTGTTGCAGGGAGAAGGCAGGCTCATCCAGGGTCTCGCCGTGGCGCCGCACCTTCTTCTCCTCTGGATTATTCACCCGCACTTTTTCCTGGATGAAACGGGTCATTTATCAGTGCCTCCTGATGGGGCCCAGTGGGTCCTAAAATTGCTCAGCAGATGCGATACTTCAAGGAGTCTGCTGGGCATTTTTGGTCCAAGCACCGACCTAGGGCGCGTCATATTCGTGTTCTAAAAAGCATAACCAAAGAAAGCACGGCCTGCAATGCGACAGCTACTGAGCCGGGGACTGGAAATGTATGACTCACATCAGCCCCGATCTATATGAAACCCGGCGAACACATGCACCCATTCTTTGAATGGGTGCAGAGTGAAGCGCTCTCCCCGGATAGGCTCCGGTCATTGTATGCTTGGTTGTGCCCGGGTCAGCCCGGGAGTGAGGGTTGTAGGAAAAAAGCCCTCAAGTGATGCGTCAGAGGCTCACTTGGGGGCGTATCTCAGGTTATCCGCTTATCGGGCGAATACCGGCTAGGAGCCGGGGCTATTCCCCTCGCATCATGGCCTGGATATCCTCGTTTACATCCCCGATGGGCTTGATGTTGAATTTCTCCACCAGCACATTGGCCACGTTCGGGGACAGAAAACCAGGCAGGGTGGGGCCGAGCCGTATGCCCTGAAAGCCCAAATACAGCAGGGACAGCAGCACGGCCACTGCCTTCTGCTCGTACCAGGCGATGTCGAAGGAGATGGGCAGGTCGTTGATGTCCTCCAGCCCAAAGGCCTCCTTGAGCTTCAGGGCGATTACTGCCAGGGAGTAGCAGTCGTTGCACTGCCCGGCGTCCAGGATTCGCGGGATGCCGCCGATGTCTCCCAGATTTAGCTTGTTGTAGCGGTATTTGGCGCATCCCGCGGTGAGGATGACCGTGTCCTGGGGCAGGTTCTGGGCCACCTCGGTGAAGTAGCTCCGGGTCTTGTGGCGACCGTCGCAGCCGGCCATGACCACGAAGCGCTTGATCGCCCCGGACTTGACCGCCTCAACCACCTTGTCCGCCAGGGCCATGACCTGGTTGTGGGCGAAGCCGCCCACGATCTTCCCGGACTCGATCTCCTGCGGGGGCTGGCATTGCTTGGCCTTCTCGATCACCGGGGAGAAGTCCTTGGCTCCGCCTTCCGGCCTGTCCGCAATGTGGCCCGCCCCTGGATAGTTCACCACACCAGTGGTGAACAGCCGGTCCAGGTAGGCGCTGTCCTTCTTCAGGGGCACCAGGCAGTTGGTGGTCAGGAGCACGGGGCCGCCAAAGGACTCGAACTCGCTGGTCTGCTGCCACCAGGATCCGCCGTAATTGCCCTTGAAGTGATCAAACTGTTTGAAGGCCGGATAGTAGTTCGCAGGTAGCATCTCCCCGTGAGTGTAGACATCCACTCCCGTGCCCTGGGTCTGCTGGAGCAGCTCCTCCATATCCTTGAGGTCGTGGCCGCTGATCAGGATGCCGGGCCTGTTTCCGGCGCCAATGTTCACCTCGGTCATCTCGGGGTGGCCGTAGGCGGAGGTGTTGGCCTCGTCCAGGGCGGCCATGGTGTTCACCGCGGTCTCTCCCGCCTTCAGAACCATGTTGATCATTTCCTCGGTGGAGAGATCCCGTGTGGTCGAGGCCAGGGCCTGCTGGATGAAGGCATACACATCATCTTTTTCCTGGCCCAGGATGGCGGCGTGATCGGCATAGGCGGCGATTCCCTTGGTGCCTATGGTCAGAAGCTCCCGCAGGGAACGCACGTCCTCGTTCTGCGTGGCGGTGATGCGCACCTCGTCGGACCCCGCCTTGGCCAGGATCTGGTCCTTGTCCTCGGCATACCAGGTCGCGCAGTCCGGCAGCGGCCCGGATACGGCGCTCCCCGCCTTTTCCCGGACCCTCTCCCGAACCTGGAGGGCTTGTCTGATCCGGTCCACGATCACATCGTTGTCCCAGGCCACATTGGTGATGGTGGTGAACAGGGCCTTGCACACGAAGTGGGCTGCATCCCGGTCCAGGTCCCCCTGTTCCGCGAGCTTTTCGCCGTATACGGCAATGCCCTTGCAGACGTAGATGAGAAGGTCCTGGAGGTCCGCGGTCTCTTCCGGCTTGCCGCAAACTCCCTTTACCGTGCATCCTTCATTCTTGGCCGTTTCCTGGCATTGAAAGCAAAACATGGTTTACTCCTTGATTTAGTGGTTCCTCACAAGCTTTTTTTGGATAACGCTTTTTGTTCTGTCCGAAAATTCCAGACCAGTCTAGGGGACTAATGATAAAAAGTATTTGATTGAGGTCAAACAAAAGCCCTGCGAACAGGTTTTTCCTGATTTTCATTGCGGGGAGCCGGATGGATCCCCCTGAAATCTGCAGAGCAAGATCTAAAGGAAAAGATTTGCCACGAGCAGCGCCACCGGAATGAGCCAGGCTGCGGCGAGTCCCGAGAACAGCAGTTTGCGGTTCTGGACCAACTTGCGGACTTTGACGATTTCGCGGGGGTCGGATAATTCCTCTGTCAGCTTGGCCAGCTCCGGAGCCGCGGTTTCCATTCTCTCAAAGGTGTCCCTGGGCAGGTTCTGCAGCATGCTGTCCATCGCCTGCAGGGCCTTCTGCCCGTGCTCGAAATAACCTTTTTGCTCCAGCTCCCCCACTCGCCTGCTGAAATCCATGATCAGCTTCTGGCCGGTGACCGCTGTTTCCCGGCCCAGCTCAGTGAAGGCCTCTAACTGGCTCAGGGCGGCATTGAAGTTCCGGACGTTCTTCAGGGTGAGGACCATGAGCTCGCGCACGTCGCGTCCGTCCACATGCACGTTCTCCAGGTCCAGCGCGTCGTGCAGAGACAGGACAGCGGAATTGCTCACCAAGCTCAGCTCCCGCGCCAGGTCCTGGATCGCCTCGCCCTGGGCCTTGGCCTCTCTGGAGACCTCCACGACCGCGTCCAGCTTGCGGTTCAGGTCCTCCAGCAATTGGGTGTTGTCCGTGGCCATATTCATCCACTCCTTATGCTGAGCGGTTTTCTAGGGATGATACTTGCCTGCCATGCTCATATACGGGGACACCGGCAGATCCTTGCCCAAGAGGAGCAAATGCCAATAGGCCCAGCGGAACATCATCTTCCCGTAGTGGTTCATGTTGGTCTCCCGGAGCAGGGTGAAGGGGCCGATTCCGGGCAGAGGGAACCTTCCCGGCAGGGGTTCCTGGGTGTAGTTGAAGTCGATGAGCAGCGCCTTGTCGAAACCGGACTCGATGAAGCAGTTGGAGTGCCCGTCGAAGTCGGGCAAGGGCTCCAGCCCGTCCAGCCAGCGCAGGACGTTCTGCACCAGGATCTCGCTCTGGAAATGGGCCACCGATCCGGCCTTGGAGGTGGGCACGTTGGTGGCGTCCCCCAGGATGAAGATGTTGTCGAACTCCTTGCTCTGCAGGGTGTTGTTGTGTGTGGGGACCCAGTTCAGCTCGTCGCCCAGGCCGGATTCCTCCAGATAGGAGGCCCCCTTGGTGGTGGGGATGCTTACCAGGAGGTCGAAGTCCACTTCCCGGCCGTCATAGGAAACGATCCGCTGCTGCTCGTTGTCCACATGGCTCAAGGCGAACTCCGGGACCACCTCAATGCCCTTTTCGTTGCACACATGCTGCAGGGTCTTGGAAGCGATGGGCTTGGTGAAGGGGCCGTCCAGGGGTGTGGCGAAAAAGATCTTCACCTTGTCCCTGAGCCCTCGCTCCTGGAAGTACCAATCCGCCATCATGACGAACTCCGGCGGGGCTACCGGACACTTGATGGGCATCTCCGCCACGTTCAAAACGACGTTGCCTCCCTGGAAGTTGCGCATGGCCTTTTGCAGCTTCGTGGCCCCGTCGATGGTGTAGAAGTCGAAGATGCTTTTCTGCCAGTGCTTGCCCATCAAGCCCTCCTGCTCCGAGGGGTCGATGTTCCCTCCGCTTGCGACGATTAACAGGTCGTACTGCAGCTCTCCCTTTTCCAGGTGCACCTTGTTCTTTTCCGGATCCACTCTCTGGATGGGAGAGACGATGAACTCCGCCTCCCGGGGCAGGAAATTCTCCCTGGGCTTCACCAGGTCGTGCCTGTCCTTGTACACCCCGAAGGGAATGAACAGCAGGCCGGGCTGATAGACGTGTTCCCGGTTCTGGTCCACCACGGTGATGGAGCATTCGTTGTTTTCCATTTCCGGCCGCAGGCTCTCACAGAGCCTGTTGGCCATCATGGTTCCCGCTGTGCCGGCTCCAAGGATGACGATTTTGGGCATAAAGCCTCCAGTCTTGCGGAAAGGGGTTTAGGGTTTCTCCCGGCGCACCGCTCGGTGACCGGGGTGGGCTTGAGATGTTCCAAGCTATAGATCCACTCTCTCACAACATTGAAGGCAGCACTTTGATCCACATCAAAAATGCTTTGCCCTAGTAAAGCTTAGCACAGGATTATGACCATCTGAACGGCTTAATGGCTCGGGGGAGCAAGGAAGGCAGGAAGTGTCGCAAATGTGCAACAATCAAAAGCTAGGAAAAGGGACAGGATTAGGAATAGGTCCAAAATTAGGTTGTACTACTGCTCCGGGCTTGGCCGGAGGAGGCGAAGCAGGAGCCTCGTTTCGCGCTCAATGATCCAGGCCCCTTTTCCGCTGCTGTACCAGGCGTCGTAGCTTGAGGGGTCCATGCCTCCTCCGGTGCTTGTCCCGGAATAGTCCCGTTAGGCGAAGGTAAGGAGCTTGTCCGCTTCCTTCATTGGAATCTCTTTTATGCTAAATCCGGATCAGATAGGTTTTGCCTACTGCTGTGGTTAAAAAGTAATTATCTTGTCGGCTCCCTTGATCAAGTCATAAAGATTTTTCTGGGTGCCTCTCTTGTGGTATCCTTCCTTCACCCCGTGAAGGTCCATGAGCTTTCCTCAGGCCAAAAGCTCTCCTTCTGAAAGGGTAAAGATTTTAGCCAGTTCCTTCAACGGAAACTGTTCGGAATCCGACTGCTCATAGCACACAGAGGGACCGTTTAAAAAGATACTGACATCTTCCATGCCTTCAAGCATCATATTGGCCAGCCTGAAGGCATTCCAAATTACTTCCGGGCTTTCCTGACAGACGATCATTGCAACTTTCATTGATTCTTCTCCTTTTGAAGATTTTCTACGATAGACATCGGTTCATCTGCAGCCTGATCTATCTCCCGCAGCTGCCTGGATTGGGAAACCTTGTCCACGAGGCCCTGGCACATCTGCGTTGGATCGACACCTTCGCCCATGCATTCAGCCAGTCACAGATGCACCATGCTTGACACCTTGTTTCCCTCGGAAAGGTTGATTGTTCAACGCGTCAGATTCATGGCCTGTTTCTTTGACTGTCTTTATTCTTTGCCACAAGTCACCCTAGACGGAAGAGCCCCCTGGTTCCTCCCGCCATGCTGTGCCAACGTTTTCCAGAGCGCGGCTCAGCCCTCCATCATCATTTGCTGGAAGTTCTCCACCGGCGTGCCCAGGGCGTCCGCCATCCGGTCTAGATAATTGAAAAAGGAGATCACGTGGACTCCCTCCAAGATTGCGGCGTCGGAAAGCCCCATTTTGCGGAGCTCGTCCACTTCCTCCGGAGTGATTTTCGCCGGGTCCCGGGTCATCTTTTCCGAAAAGACAAGCAGTGCCCTGGCGGTTTCATCGATGAGCTCGCTGGAGCGCACGTCGTCCAGGACTGACTGGACCTGCTCCGCGGTGAAGCCCTGGGCCATAACCATGGCCCCGTGGGCGTCGATTCAATAGGCGCAGGCGTTCAGCTGGGAGACATATGCGGCCAGAAGCTCCTTGGTCGTTCTGGGCAAAGCGTGCTCCTCGATCATGAGCCGCTTGACGAAAAGGGACAGCGGCTGGAGCAGATCCGGGCGCAGGGACATGGACTGGAAAATGGCGGGAACCATTCCGAAGGCCTCGTTGATGCCTGCGAAGACCTCGGTAAGTTCCGGGCCTGCCTCATCTACGGAAATAGTGGAGATAAAGCTCATAAACCCTCCTTGTTTGAGAGTGAACAATGCTTTTTGCCAGTGATCACGGTTTGTTGTAGTTCCTGTTTCCTGCTTATGTTGTGAGACAAGACAAGATCACTACTGAATAGGAGGAATGGGATCAGGAAGATGGTAGAAGCCCCTAGCTGAATTTCGACTCCAGATAGGCCTTGAGAGCCACGGCGTTGTTGTAGCGGGTCTCCCTGGAGCTATAGACGAGGGTGAGCGGACCGTTCCGGGCCATTTCCGTGACCCGGTCCAATTGTTCCTGGTGTTCCGCCAGCTCCTCAAAATAGCGCCTGCGGAACTCCTCCCACTTGGCTGGATCGTGTCCGAACCACTGCCGCAGTTCCTTCGACGGGCCGAGTTCCTTGAGCCAGGAGTCGATGCGGGCCTTTTCCTTGGCCATTCCCCTGGGCCAGACACGGTCCACAAGGACCCGGTAGCCCTCGTCCGGATCGAGGGGCTCGTAGATCCGCTTGGTGCGGATGTCCATGTTCCATTGCCTCCTCGGCCTGCTTCCGTCCGGACGGGGTGGCTTCGGCAGGCCCCTTAGAGCCAGAATTCGGGGTAGTAGCGGCTCTTGGGGATGTTGTTCACCAGCAGAGCCACAACGAGCATGATCAGCGCCCCGGTGCCCGCGGGGATGAGGGCGTAGAGGTAGCCCAGGTTGTGAATGCTCCCGCTGCCGATGACCGCGATCAGGGCGGTCGCCCCGCCCGGGGGATGCAGGGTCTTGGTCA
>JAIPEP010000108.1 GCA_021737085.1 Desulfohalobiaceae bacterium
AAGCAAGATGATAGTTAGGTAGCAGATCCCCACTGAAACGATAATCGCCCTAGATGTTTTCGCCACATCATCCGGGGCAAAGGACAGGATTGCACAACGCATTATGGTGCCGCGTAACGATCTGAAACGGATTTACATGCTATCGGATTTGCCGGAAGAGATGCTGGAGAAGATCGCCGGCATAGCAAAGTTCTACCTCTACAGCGCAAATATGCCGCTCTTCGGTAGCGGGCAGCAATTGAAGCACTTTTATATGATACTAACTGGACAAGTTTCTTTATCTATAGAGATCGTTCCAGATGTGTCCATCATACTGGGCGCTGTGGGGCCGGGACACGCATGCGGAGTATCGGCTTTCATTCCCGGGAGCAAAAGCTCTTCTAGGGCGGTTTGCGACGAGCCGAGCGAATTGCTCCTCATTTCTGCGGACGAGCTCTTCGCCCTATTCGAGGAGGATCGGGATTTGGCCTATTATTTTACCATGCGCATTGTTCGTCTTTACAAGGCCATTATCAATCATCGTACATCTATTTTTCTAAAATCATTGAGTAATAATCCACAGGTACAGAAGAATCTGAAACAGACCCGCCTGGACCAGGTTGTCTGATTTTCCGAGGGGGACGATCAGTGTGTGGAGTTGTTTTCGGGAATGGATCAGTATATTTCCAAAGGGAGGATAAATGGTCCAAGCGAACGATCTGGAAAAGATTCTAGCTCTGCAGGGGCTTGGCCAGAACCAGCTGGAGAAGCTGGCGGCCATAGCGGATAAGGGGAGGTATCCCGCAGGAAAGGTGCTGTTCAGGCATAGGGAGAAACTCACCCACTATAACCTGCTCCTGGAGGGGAGAGTCGCCCTTACTTTGGCCCCGGACGGGGAAGATCCGCTCACCCTGGAGATGATAGAACCCGGCAGGTCCTTCGGAATCTCCGCCTTGATTCCGGGTAAGAGCGGATCGGCAAACGCGGTCTGTCAAGAGGATTCCACTGTGATTCATTTGCCCGCGGAGGAGATGTTGGAGCTATTTGAGCAGGATAGCGATATGGGATATCGCTTTATGTATCAAGTGCTCCCCAGTTTCAAGACCAGAATGCACCAGCGGACCCGGCAGTATATCCTTTCTGTAGAGCAGCATCCCGAATTCCAACAGGCCCTGGAGAGCCTGGGGCACGTTTTCTATGGCTAGTCACCGGATGGAAGAAGTTGGGATCGATTCACCCGAAAGAAACTCCCCAAACCAGCTCATGAAAAGAGCAGAACCCGTCACCCAGGAAAAATATATCCCCACCGTCCCGATTCACTATCGCAGCTGATGTTTGCGCACCGCCTGGTTGTGTTGGCGCAGTGTGCGGCTGAAGATGTGTGTGCCGTTCTTGGTGGCAACGAAATAAAGGTAGTCGTGCTCCGAGGGGTCCGCAGCTGCCCGGAGCGAGTCCAGGCCCGGGGAGCAGATGGGGGTCGGCGGCAAACCTTTGTGACGGTATGTGTTGTAGGGGTTTTCCGCGTTGCGCAGATCCTTTTTGCTGAGATTGCCGTCGAAGTCCCTGCCCAGGCCGTAGATAACAGTAGGGTCGCACTGCAGGAGCATGCCGCGTTGGAGCCGGTTCCGGAATACTCCGGCGACAATGGGGCGCTCTTCTGGAACGGAGGTTTCCTTTTCCACCAGGGAGGCCAGTGTTACCACTCGTGCCAATTGTTCACCGTCAGGCCGTTGCTCCTGCCATAGCCTTTTGTCTGTCGTCTCCCGAAATTGTCTGAGCATTTTTTCCACGATCCTTCGGGCGTTTCTGTCCTTGTCCTTGGCGAAATAGTAGGTCTCCGGATAGAGGAAACCCTCGGCTGTGGAGCCGGGGATGCCGTATTTCTCGAGAAGATCTGCGTTTTTGACCTGGTCGGCGAAATCGTTGAAACTGGCTAGCCCGCTGTCCTCCACGATGCGGGCGGTGTCCCACCAAGTCAGGCCTGCGGGGATTTGGAGCTTGTGGAGAAGGACATCGCCCTTCTTTAGATGGCTCAAAAGCCTCGTCCGGGACCAGGAGGTGTCGATCCTGTATTCCCCGGCTTTTACTGAAGAGGATGCACCCGTTAGGCGGGCCATCAGCTTGAAGCGGAAGGGGCTTTGAATGATACCCTGCGCTCGGAGGTGCTGGGCAATACGATCAAAATGCCATCCGCTGCGGATGGTGATGGTTTTTTTCTGCCCCGTGGTTTGCATCGGGGCATAGAGATACTCGTAGATGCGGTGGGCTCCGTAGAGCGCCGCGCAAAGAAAGACAAGAATGGCCAGGGGGAGGATGTACTTGCGCATGATGTCTCTGGTGATTCGTCAAGCGGGCTTGGTTTTGCCCCGTTCCCCAATTAACTTTGTTTCGGGCGCGAGGACAAACCTTACACAGTTTTATTCTGGGACATAGTCACCTGTTGTTCAGAAAGGTTTCCAGGATTTCCACCGCAGCCTGTTGATCCAGGAGACTTTTGCGTTTTCTGGGAGGCACTCCGGCCTCGCGCAGCTTGGCCTCGGCCTGGACCGAGGTGCAGGCTTCGTCCACCAGGTGGACCGGGAGGTCCAGGCGGCTGCACAGCTCCCGGCGGAAGTTCTCCGCCTGTCTGGTGCTGAGGGTATGCCTGCCCTCCAGGTCCAGGGGAAGTCCCAGGGCGATTGCGGACACTCCGCGCTGCCGGACAATGGCCTCGATCTCTTCAAAGACCTGTTCCCTGGTCCGCTTGTGGATGGTCTTCAGGGGAAAGGCCATTCCGGCGTCCGCATCAGAGATGGCCACTCCGATCCGGCTCAAACCGAAGTCGATGCCCAGAACCCGCATTAGGCCGTTTCCTCGATTCCGCAGTTGACTATCTTGGACACGACTCTGCTTCGCCATTTCCCTCCCAGTTGGAGACGGGCCAGGAATTCCAGGGTGTGCTGCACTTCGCGCGTCCAGTTTTCCGCGGCCGCGATCCGGGAGAGACCCACCTTGCAAGAGGGACACCCCACGAGCACCGGGAGATGATTGGGATATCCGGCGAGATCGCTTTCCAACTGATGGGTCTTGCGCCGGCGCAGAGTGCTGTAGATGTGTGGCGAGGTCATGGCGCCCAATCCGCTTTCCCCGCAGCATCCAGGAGTGACCTCCACAGCTGTGCCCAGCAGGTTGCTCAGCTCCCGGGCGTAGACAAAGCCGCTTTTGTGGGGAGGCACACCCTGCCATTCGCTGTGGCAGGCGGGATGGTAGAGTAGCCTCTCCGGATCACCCAGGCCGGAGAGTTGCGGCTTGAGTCGGAGTCTGCTCCGCTCGATGACATGCTGTAGCAGATCCCTGCGCTGCAGCCAATCTTCGTAGCCCTCTCCCAGGTGCAGACCCCCCAAGGCCTCACGGCATGTGCCGCAAGATGTGAGGATACTGGACACGGACAGGGAGTATTCCCGCGCCTGATCCAGTAGCTCGTTCAGGCTGTCTTTGACCTTGTCCTCGTTTTGGGCGTAGGTCTGCATGCAGCCCGCGGCCAGCAGGGGATAGCCACAGCAGGCGTTTCTCTCCGGCAAGACCACGTTGTTGCCAGTGACCAGGAGGAGATAGATTGCTGCCAGGCCGATGTCCCTGTAGAAAAGGCTTGCTCCGCAACCCGGGAAATAGAGCACGGTTTCCGCTGTTTCCGGGTCATCCGCAGGGGTGAGGAAAATGTTGTTCCGTTCCAGGTGCAGGGTCTCCTCCAGGCTGGTGAAGGACAGATCCGGGCCGGGACCAGCAAGCAGGGGATGGTCTGCCCTGTCCCGCAGCCCCTTGGGTATGAGTCGGCTGACCCGGTTTTGTAACTTCTGGCTCAGTGATGCGGTCTTGGCCGCACTGGCCAGGCGTCCTTGTTCTGCGAAGAGGTGTTGGAGCAACCTGGTCTTGAGCGGGTGGCGTCCGCCGTCCCTGTTCTCTTCCAGGAAGGAGCGCATGTTGAACATCTGCTGTGGCGTCTGAATAGAGACCGGACAGACTTCCGTGCACTTGCCGCAGGCGGTGCAGCGCTCCACAAGGTCCTGCAGGGTTTCCAGCAGGGCCTTGTCCGCCTTGAGCCCCTTTTGCCTGGTGTAGGCATACCCCTCCAAAAGCGCTCCCAGGGCGATGATCTTGTTTCGGGGATGGTGGAGAAAGCCTTGCTCCGGGCAGTACATGGGACAGACCTGCTTGCATTTGCCGCAGCGGGAGCAGTTCTGGATGTTCTGCAACAGATCTATGAGCTTGTCCTTATGGGGTAGGGAGCTCTTGCCAAGATCCTGCAGCAGCTCGTTGAAGGAGAAGGTGTAGGGGAAGAGCTCCAGGGATTCCCTGGTCAGCTTGTCCGGATTGAGGATGTTCCCCGGATCGATACGGGCCTTGTACTCCGTGAGCTCCTCTATCCGCTGTCTCTCCAGGTAGCCGATCTTAGTGATACCGATGCCGTGTTCTCCGGAAATGGAGCCGCCCTGTTGCAGGACCTTCTCGAAGACCTTTCCCGCCGCCTCCTCGGCCAGACGGATCATTTCCGGATCGTTGGAATTGACCGGGATGTTCACGTGGCAGTTGCCGTCTCCTGCATGCATGTGGTTGGCCACCATGATCCGGGTGGCGAAAAGGTCTTCCTCCAGCCCGTCCAGATCATCCTCGTGCTGGGGATACCTGCTCATCAGATCGCGGAAGAAGTAGTGGATCTGGAGCTCGAACTCCTGCTCGGCAAGCTCGCTTGTGCCGGTCTCGCCCTTGAGGATCCCGGAGGCCACGTTCTGTTCCATGTCTATGAAGGAGTCCCCCGGAGGAATGTCCTCCAGCTCCGTGGCCTGCTGCAGTGCCTTCCGGTAGGCCAGGGCCAGGTAATACAGGTTGAGGCCCTCGATAAAGTCGGAGAACTCGGGGATGAGGTCGATGGGGATGACCACGTCCTCATTGATCTTGAATCCACTGGTGTGCTTGGTGATGGCGCTCAGGCTGTGCCGATCCTGCCAGAAGGCCTCGGATTCCTCGGAGTCCCCTGCCACGAACACGTCCACGTTGTGGTAGCTCTCCGCGATGTGGACTATCTCCCAGGTGACCTGTTCCAGGACCTCTTGGTGGCTGGAGTCGAGCTGGACAAGCAGGACGGAGATAGGCTCGCCCTCGTAGCGGCTGGACTTCTTGCGGTAGCCGATGGCCTGGACGTACTTGGTGCCGAACTCCTCCAGGGCTGACATTTTGACCAGGTTGCCCTCGTGCCGTATGCGATCCCGCAGATGGACCAGATCCTTGATCAACAGCATTGCGTTCCGCATGCTGTCGCCGTAGAACTCCAGGCACAGGGTGCTGCTCAGCGGAAGCTGATCGTACAGGGTGAAACAGGCTTCGGTTATCACTCCGTCCACACCTTCTTTCTGGATCCCGGGCAGACCGCTGAGGTACTTGTTGCTAACGTCCTTGCCCAGCCCGGCGCTCCGGATGCTGTCCCCGGACAGGGTGACACTCTCCAATATACGCCCCTCCGTGTCCCGGATATCGAATACTGCCTCATCGTGGGGCATGATTTTGCGTCTGGGATGATCGCGCCGGGTGATCTCGATGAGGCTTCCGTCCGGCCGAACCATCTTGTAGCTCAATATATTGTCCAGGGTGGTGCCGTATTCGAAGGCGAAAGGTCCGCCTGCGTTCTCCGATATGTTGCCCCCCAGGGAAGAGGAGGCCTTGGAGGCCGGATCCACGGTCAAAAGCAACCCTTGTTCCGAGGCGGCCTGAATGGCGTCCTGGGTTATGACCCCGGCCTGGGCGCAGAGGACCTTGTTACTCGTGTCCACGGGCCGGATGGACTTCATCCGGCTCAGGCTCAGGATCACGCTGCGGGGACGCAAAGGGATGGCTCCCCCGGTAAGACCGGATCCTCCGCCCCGGGGAAGGAGGTAGAACTCCATCTCGTTGGCCAGGGAGACGATGTCCTGTACTTCCCGAGTGCTCATGGGAGCCACGATCAGCATGGGCAACTCCTGGCGCAGGTCGGTGGCATCGGTGGAGAACTGCACCAGGGAGGCCGGACTGGTGTATATGTGCTCCCGGGGCAGGAATCTTTCCAGCCTGCGGATCACCTTTTCCCTGAAGGACTGTTCCTCCTGGAAGTGGTGCCAGAATTGCTCCAGCCCCTGTTGGACCGCAGGGAGATAGTCTTCGCCGAGGTCCTGCTTTTCCGCCTCCAGGCGCTGAAATACGCTTTTACGCACCTCTTCTGCCGGAATGAAAGGATTGTAGCGGATTATAAACAGCTCCGCCGCCAGGCTCATGGCCAGTTCCTGCACCGATGCTGGCCAGGCGGCGAATTCATCCCTGGGCACCTGAAGCACCCGGTTGATCAGATGGCTTTGGGGCAGGGTAATGTGTGGGCTTCTTGTGGACATAGGTATTTGCGATTCTCGTGTTATGGATGAGGCGCTGCCGAGCAAAGGCTGCTGCGTATCTCTAGCTAGCTATTTGTGCAGGAGCTTTGAATAACAGAATAATTTATTCCTTTTTGAGGCAGAAAACAAGGGGAAAATGGGGCGGGGCAGGGAATTTTTTCCCCATCATCCATCCAGGCTGCACCTAAAGCCCCCTGTTCAACCCCGAGCAGGGCAGGGAGACTGCTGCCATTTTTGTTCCCTTATGTCTCAGGCAGTTACGCTCCTCTGCTGGCAGTTAGTTCCGGGCGATTTAATTGTGGGGAGAGGTTGATCCCAGAGTCAGGCGAAGTATGTGGCATAGACCACCTGGCCCAGGGAGATGCAGGCATCGTTTGGCGGCAAGCGGGTGTGCAGCACGGGGGTGTGCCCTAGCTCCGAGAGGTTGTCCGGTAGAATCGTGCTCATGGCCTCGCTCTGCATAACTCCGCCGCTAAGGGCGACCCGGTCCAGCCCTGTTCTATGGCCGAAGAAATGAACCATGTCCGTTAGCCCCCGGCACAAGCCCAGATGGAAGCGGCGGCTGATGAGGCCGGGCGCAACTCCCCGCACCCAGTCCTCATACACCTGGGAAAAGAGCCTGCCGGTATCAAGGACTGCGGGACGGGAACAGGTGTCCAGCGGGCAGATGTACTCCCCTCCCGGGTTTTTGCTCTGGATGGCCTCCAGCCTGATCGCGGCCTGCCCCTCATAGGTAATCGAGTTGGCCAGCCCCAACAGAGCGGCCACCGCGTCGAAGAGACGTCCGCAGCTGCTGCTTGCAGGAGAGTTGATCCCCTCCCGGACCATGCGGGCTACCATGTCGTGGGCCCGGCGGTAATCTGCAAGCCAGGGCCAGGAGTGGGCGTCCGGATCGATGCCTTGCTGCAAGAGGTAGCTGAGGGCCATTCGCCAGGGCTGGAGAACGGCCTGGTCTCCTCCGGGGACGGGTACGGTCCGAAAACAGGCCAGCCTGCGGATGGTGCGTTGTGGAAAATCCACATGGAGCAGCTCGCCTCCCCAGAGGGTGCCGTCATCCCCCAGTCCGGTTCCGTCTAGGGCCAGGCCGAGACAGGGTTCGTAGCACCCGTTTT
>JAIPEP010000109.1 GCA_021737085.1 Desulfohalobiaceae bacterium
AGGGGGACTCCCTTCCTCCGGCAACGGGGACGGATGGAGATTTCGGTCCTTTGGGTCCGAACCAAAGCAGAGGAAGTCCCTACCATATCTTCGTCTGTTGCGCGGTTTGTGTCAATCGGGGCGGTGAATTGCAAGCGCCCGGGGGGCGAAATTGTTTTCTCGGGCCAAGGGTGCTAGCCTTTTCCGCATCGCCAAGGCAGGCATCGAGCCATCAATTTGTGACCAGTGAGGAAATAGGAGGCATGCAGACGCGATCCGCGGAGGTGTCCACACCAGCTTCTCCCCATGCGCGTGCGAAAGGGCTGTTCATGACCATGCTGGGGGCCTTCTGCTTTGCCCTGGTCCCCATATGGGTCCGATCCATAGAGGCCTACTCCTCCATGGGGATTGTCTTCTTCCGGGCCCTCATCGGACTCGTTCCCCTGTCCTTGTGGGTCCTGCGGACAGCAGGCGGACGGCAAGAAGTAACCCTGACCTGGCTGAGCCGGAGACAGCGCTTGGTGCTGCTCGGGGTGGGACTTTCCATGTGCGGCACGGCGACAACCTACTATCTGGGGATCATGAACACCTCGGTGGCCAAAGCGGTTGTGCTGCACTACACAGCCCCGCTCTGGGTGGCCATATTGAGCCCGCTGGTGCTGGGAGAGAAGAACGCCCCGCTGACCTGGTTCGCAGTTGCAGCGGGGCTGTTGGGCATCGGCCTGATAGCGGAGCCCTCGAGTCTGCTCGGAGGAGGACGGCAGGAGCTTCTGGGGGTGGGCAGCGCCTTTTTCTCCGGCATATGCCTGGCCGGCGTCTTCCTCTTCGGCCGGTTTCTGGCCGGGGGGCTGTCCTCGCCGGTATGCACCCTGTGGGGCAGCCTGATCGTGGTGCTGATCCTTCTGCCCTGGGGGGTCTCCGTCCCCGAGGGCCACTTTTGGATGAACCTGCCCTTTCTGGTGCTTCTGGGGACTGTTTCCCTGGTCTTGCCCTATACCCTCTTTTTTCAGGGCCAGAAACACATCCCCGCCCAAGCCGCGTCAATGGCCGCTCTGTTCGAGCCGGTCTGCGGCATTGCCATAGGTTTTCTTGTTTTCGGGGAGCAGCTTACGCTTGCGGGATCCGTGGGCGCGGCCATAGTGCTTTTCAGCATCTATCTCGCCAGCTGCCGCTAGGGAAACGGGCGCGCGGCAGGGCTCACCTGAAGTGAATGCCCCCGAAAGGACCAGGGGCCAGGACGGAGAATCATCTGCAGGTCCTTGCGTGGAGCTTGGCCTCAAACGGGTTCCCGGTGGCTTCTCCCGGGATAAAGACAAGGATGCGACGCGATGGATCAGCTCGGCCTCATCCTCGGATTGTCCTGGCTTGCCGGATTCACCGCCTTTCTGGGCAGCATCGCCGCGCGCTGGGAGGGATCCGCGGATACGACAGGAAAACAGGAGCTCATTCACGGGATTGTGGCCCTGGGCGGGGGTATCCTCGTCGCGGCGGTGGCCTTCGCCCTTGCGCCGACAGCGATTTCCGCCCTGGGACCGACAGGGCTCACCGGCACCTTCTGTCTGGGAGGGATCATCTTTTGCATCCTGGACATCCGGATCAGCAGGGCCGGAGGAAGCAAGGCCCAGTTCATGGCCATGATTATGGACTTTTTCCCGGAGGCAATTTCCCTGGGGGCGGTATTCGGACACAACCGCGGCATGGGCCTGCTGCTGGCCGCATTTATCGCGGCTCAGAACCTGCCCGAGGGATTCAACTCCTACCGGGAGATCACCTTTGCCGGGGTCAAGCCGCGCAGCGCGCTGGCGGCCCTGTTCTTGATCAGCTTTCTCGGTCCCCTCGCAGCGTGCTCGGGGTATTTTTTCCTGCAGGACAAGCCGGCATGGACAGCCGGCATCATGAGCTTTGCCGCAGGGGGGATCCTCTATCTCATCTTTCAGGACATCGCTCCCCAGAGCCGGATGGAGCGGCACTGGACTCCTCCCCTGGGGGCGGTTCTGGGTTTTGCCATCGGGATGGTGGGGCATCAGTTGATCGGATGATTCCAGGCTCATTTTCCTTGGGAAAGGAATCCTTGCAGCAGGAAAAGGATCGATGTTTAAAGGCATGATGAACCGCGCTTGCGAATGGAGCCACCTCGTCTTCGACGAGCTGCACTACATCTGGGAGTGCAAGAAGACCCAGAACGTGGTGAACACGGTGCTGTTGGTCTTCTTTGTGCTCCTGCTCGGGGTCATCGAGCTCAAGCGGAACAGTATTCTGCCAGCGGGCTTTCTGCCCGATCTGCCCACCAATCCTTTCTACGCCGTGTACCTGACCTTTTCCCTGCTCCTGGTGGTGGAGGTCATCAATCTCATCTTCGTCGTGCCGGCCTCGGTTTCCCGTTCCGTGGGCAAGCAGCTGGAAATCCTGATCCTTTACTTCCTGCGCAACGCCTTCAAGGAGCTCATCCACTTCACCGAGCCCATCCGCCTCACAGGCCACATCGAACCGCTGCTGCGCATCGGTGCCTACGGACTGGGGGCCCTGCTCATCTTCATCTGCGTCAGCTACTACTACCGGCAGCAGCTCAAGAGACAGAAATCCCAAGCCGAGGGCATCCGGATCTTCCATTTCGTTGGGGCCAAGAAGGCGGTGGGCCTGATGCTGCTGCTTGTCTTCCTGATTCTGGGGGGATACAATGGCGTCGCAGTGATTCGGGGCTTCGAGGGTGTGGAGTTCTTCGCCGAGTTCTTCACCATCCTCGTCTTCAGCGACATCCTGCTCGTTCTCATTTCCCAGCCCTTTTTCCCCCGCTTCAACGATATATTCCGCAATTCCGGATATGCCGTGGCCACGCTGCTCATGCGCCTGAGCATGACCGGCTCCGGCTATATCGACGTGGTCATCGGCGTGGGAGCCGCGCTTTTCGCCCTGCTCCTGGCCTATGCCTACAGGAAGAACGTCCAGGCCCTGCGTTGAAGCCGGAGGTCGGAGGTCGGAGGTCGGAGGTCGGAGGTCGGAGATCGGAGGTCGGAGGTCGGTCGGAAGTCGGAGCCAGACAACAGCCCGGCTCGATTGCACCATCAAGAAACGGAGATGCCGGCATGGAGAATGCCTCGACACTGATAGCCATGGCTTCGGATCACGCGGGGTACCGCTACAAGGAGAGGATCAAGGCTGCCCTGGAGGAATGGGGCTATACGGTGCGCGACTTCGGCACCAGCTCCGAGGAGCCGGTGGACTATCCTCCCTATATCCGGGCTGCCACCCTGGCGGTGACTCGCGGGGAATGCGACGCCGGAATCGTGCTCGGCGGCTCGGGCAACGGAGAGGCCATGGCGGCAAACAAGGTCCGCGGCGCGCGCTGCGCCGTCTGCTGGAGCACGGAATCCGCCCGCCTGGCCAAGGAGCACAATAACGCCAACCTCATCGCCCTGGGCCAGCGCCTGCTGGATCCGGAGCTGGTCCCGGACATCGTGCGCGCCTGGCTCGGGGCCGTATTCCAGGGAGGCAGGCACCAAAGACGGATCGAGCAGCTCGAAGAGGACGCTGACCTGTAGAAACACCCACCCCTTGATCTCTCCGCGGCCGTCCAGATGTTCACGGGGCCCTTCCATGCGACAATTCGGTTTCAGATTTTCAGGGGCTTCCCTGGAAAAGCCGAGTGACAAAGATGGCGGTTTGCCGGCATCCTTTGTGACGCATTCCTGTTTCTGTTATCCTGAGAGTAAGATCCGTGCCAGTGCAACTCTATGGCGGGGAACACTGAGAACAGCGCCAAACAATAAAGGGAGGCCGGTCATGAGACCATTTTACGCGATAGGGGTAACCACAGCCGCGCTTGCGGCAACACTCTCCGGTGCGGCCCCTGTTTTAGCCCAGTGGCAGAGGAACCCCTCCATGCATCCCTGGGGCATGATGGGCGGCATGGGCTGGGTGGGCATGATCTTTCAGATCATCTTTTGGATCGTGCTCCTTGTCGTGCTGGGGCTGTTGATCAAATGGCTGCTGCAGGGGCCCGCCAGGGATCAGGGCCAGGGCGGCGCACCCGGCGGCGGTTCACAGGGCAGGGCCCTGGAGATCCTCAAGGAGCGCTATGCCCGGGGTGAGATCGACAAGGAGGAGTTTGAGCAAAAGAAGCGGGATCTGCTCTAACAAGAGGACAATGCGAGGAAAAAGGGAGGCTCGATGCAAAGACATCTGCTCCTCACGGTCAGTGATTCGCCGAGCTCCATGGATGGCGCGCGCTTTGTGAGCTCTTTTTTCCGGGACAAGTCACGGGTCAGGCTGACCCTGGTCCATGTGGCCCCTGCCCGGGGACGGGATCCGGGGTTCGGCGAGAGGGAGCCCACGGAAAAGGAGTGCAAGCTGCTGGAGAACGAGGCCCTGCGAAATGCCGCTCGGTTCTTGGAGGACAGCGGGTTCTCTCCGGAGAGAACCAGGTGTCAATATCGGCTGAAGGCGATGAGCACGGCCAAGGACATCCTCCGAGAAGCGGAACGGGGCAAGTATGACGCCGTGGTTCTGGGCAGGCGGGGGACAACCAGGCTGGAGGAGGCCCTGGGCAGCAGCGTGAGCATGCAGGTGCTGGAAAAGGAACGCAATGTGCCCATCTGGATCTGTCGCCGCATTGAAAGCGGCCGCGGTGGAGTCCTGCTCTGTCTGGACGGGTCGGATTCCAGCCTGGTTATGGCCGATCATGTGGGATTCATGCTTCAGGGCCCGGAGGAGCACGGTGTGACCCTATTCCATGTCCCGGGCAAAGACTCCGATGCCTCCGGTGAGATCTTCTCCCGGGCCAGGGAGGCCCTGCTGCAGAACGGCCTCGATGCCTCCAGAATCTCGGACAAGGAGGGGACCGGCCGGAACGTGGCCAAGGCTATTCAGAAGGAGGCCAAGGAGGGAGGCTACGCCGCTGTGGCGGTGGGCTACTCCGGAACCGGGAAGCAGGGCCTGCGCTCGCAATGGAGCATCGGATCGGTGAGCAAGAAGTTGAGCTACGAGCTCCAGGGGCACAGCTTGTGGATCAGCTGATTTCGTCTTGAGGCGTTTTTTTATGAATATGTAACCAGGAGGGATTATGCCCACATGTCACGATCTGAAAAAAGGCGAGGTCTACGTCTGCGGGGATTGCGGGCTGGAGGTGCAGGTGACCAGGGAGTGCGATTGCGATGCTTCACAGAGCAAGTGCGCCTGCACCACGGACGATAACGCCTGCGTCTTTACCTGCTGCGGGGAAGAAATGAAGAAGAGGGCCTGATTGCCGCGCCTTTGAGCGGTGCCGGGCAAATCCCCGGCCGGAGGATCCGGCCGGGGATTTTTGCGTCGAATACAGGGAGGGCGCGCTTATCTGACCGTGAGGGGGCAGGACAGGACCCGGTCCTTGAGCACCCTCTGGTCGTAGGCCGTAAGCAGGTCGTCCTTGGTCAGGATGCCGCTCACCCTTTTGGATCCGGAATCCTCCAGCACGGGGACGAAGGAGAAGTGGTTCCGCTCGAATACCTGCATGGCCCGCTCCATGGTGTCCCTTTCCGCGAGAGAAACCGGTTCCCGGGACATGATGTCCCGGACCGGGAGGGTGTCCTTGAGCTCCTCGTAGCGGCCGAGCACCGGACGCAGGTCCCGGAGGCTGACCACTCCCGCGAGGTCGCCACTGGAGGTGAGAACCACGAAATGGGGGAAGGGCGACTCCATGAGCCGTTGGTAGAGCTCCTTGAGCGGGGCGTCCTCGCTCATCCAGGCAAAGTTCCGGTGCATGAACTCCCGGATGTAGAGGTTGCGCAGTATGCCCACGTCGTGCCCGCGGACGATGTTCACCCCGCTCCGGGCCAGCTTCATTTCGTACGCGGAGTACCCGAAGAGGAAACGCACCACCAGGGTGGAGCTGATGCAGGCGATCATGAGGGGCAGGATGATCTGGTACTGCAGGGTGAGCTCGAAAATGGTCATGATGGCGGTGATCGGGGCCAGCGTGGTTCCGGATACCACGGCCCCCATGCCCGCCAGGGCGAAGTAGCTCGGGTGCAGGCCCTGTGCGACCCCGAGCTGGGTGGAGAGGATCCCCATGGCAGTGCCCAGGGTGGCGCCCAGGTAGAGGGAGGGAGCGAGAATGCCCCCGCTCATGCCCGAGCCGATGCAGAGGGAGGTGGCCAGGAGCTTGGCCCCCAGGAGGATGAGGGCCGTGTTCCAGAGCAGGGAGTTGTTCAGGGCCGCGTTGACCGTTTCGTAGCCCACGCCCAGGACCTGGGGCAGAGCCAGGGCGAGACAGCCAAGCCCCAGTCCGCCCAGGGCCGGCTTGATCCAGCCGGGAAGAGGAACGCGGCCAAAGAGACCCTCCAGGCCGTAGGTCAGGCGCACGAAGCAGATGGAGACTATCCCCGCGGCGATCCCCAGAAGGAGGTATCCGGCGAGCTCGAAGTAGCTGTCCAGCTGGAAGGGTACCGCTTCAAAGGCGGGGAATTCGCCCCAGAACGCGCGGGACAGCACGGAACCGACAATGGCGGCGGTGACGATGTGGCTGATGTAGCCCACCTCGAGGTTCATGAGGATGATTTCCAGGGCGAAGAGGGTGCCGGCTATGGGGGCGTTGAATGTGGCGGAGATGCCCGCGGCGGCGCCGCAGGCCAGGCATACCCGGCGCAGGTCCGGACGGAGGCGGAAGAGCTGGGCCAGGGAGGAGCCCACGGAGGCACCGATCTGGACCACCGGACCTTCCCGGCCCACCGAGGCCCCGGTCCCCAGAAGGAGGCTGGAGACGAGCCCCTTGATAAAGGTTACCCTGTGGCGGATGGTAGATTGCTGTGCGCTGACGGAAAGGATGACTGCCGGCACGCCCGGCCCTCTGGCCTCTGGGGCGAGGTAGTGAATAATCGGGCCGGTGACGAGCCCGCCCGCGGCGGGAAGGGCCAGGGTCATCCACCAGGGCGAGGCAAGGACTTGGTCCAGGAAGGAGTCCCCGGAGGCCCAGAAGAGATACTGGAAGAGCTCGATCAGGGAGCGGAAGGCCACGGCGCCGAGGGCGGCCAGGATTCCGATGGCCAGGGCGAATCCGAGCAGGGAGAGATCGCGCAGGTGCGTATGGTTGAGACTCGGGATCTGTGAGCGCGTCAGGGAGCTCAGACGACGAAGTATCCTGGTCATGCCGGCGTGCCGCCCCTTGCTGGTGTGGCTGGGCTCGAAGCCGCTGGATGGAATCCGCTCCGGACGCTTTCAATCATCAAGCCTAGCGGCAAATGCGGGGAAAGACAAGCTTCTTTCCGCGCTTGGCCCTTTTCGGCTTTGGAGAGATACGCTTATTGATTCAGATCCGCAAAAGCCACCACGGGGTTTTTCCTATCTATTCGAAATGGGTAATGAACTCTTCAAGAAAATATTTTTATGCGGATCTGAATCAATAAGCGTATAGAAAGAAAGGAGGCTGAATCAGTCCTGTTCTCGGCTCTCCATCCGGGGCGACGGGGATCCGTCGCGAAGGAAGGAGGACAGGGTCCGGCGCGTCAAGCGG
>JAIPEP010000110.1 GCA_021737085.1 Desulfohalobiaceae bacterium
ATGACTGCCCCGACAAAAAACAGGACATATGCGGCTTTGCGCGCGCTTTCCGGCAGCAGCTTTCCCTCGCCCAGGGGATGCGGCCTGTACTGTGCAGTGGCCGCCTCTGCGCTGTCCACCCCGCTTTGGATGTCATAATAGTCGTTGATAAGATTGGTGGCAGCATGCAGACACACTATTCCCCCTAAGGTAAGCAGGAAAAGCCCCCAGGCGAAGGGGCCGTTGATGGCGGCTACAGCTCCGCCCACCCCAATGGAAATGGCGGTCATGATAAAAGACCAGGGCCGGCTAGCCAAAAACCAGTCGCGATAAAGCTTTGTCATAGCGCATACCGATGTTGTGATACAATCCACTGATTTTCTTGATTCTTCTTTTGGCAAAAGAAGAAGCGGAGCAAGCTCCCATCCGGAAAGAGGACTTTTCGGTACGGGAACTAGCTAGAAAAATGGAGGCATAATCATTATGGAAGTTTTTTCCATCAGCATCAAAGTTCGTTTTATGGACATTGACGCCATGGGTCATGTTAATCACGCCACAATATTATCCTATTTTGCCGAAGGAAGGAATGAATTCCTGAGCGGTTTCTATGAGCAATTCACTCCGCAAGGTTTCCCCTTCATTATGGCTCACGTATCCTGTGATTTTTTGAACCCTATCAGCTTAGGCACGAATCTGGAGCTCAAGGTCTGGGTCAGTGAGATTAGAGATAAGAGCTTTAAATTGGCCTATAAGCTTATTGATCGAGTCCAAAGCGAGGTAAGCTACGCCAAGGGGGAATCTGTGCAGATATATTATGACTACAACCAAAATAAGTCAGCACATATTCCAACAAATCTTAAAAAGATGTTGGAAAGATACCTTGAGTAGGATTTGCACTGCTCCATGTTTTTGCCCAGCATCCTTTTTCGCGCTGTTGATAAAAAAAAGATCTATCCCCCACTTCGCTGAATCAGCGAGGTGGAATTCGCTGGGGACTGACTGGTGCAGAGGCGAGAGGGTCCGAAACAAGGCCTTGCCTAACCTCCCTGTATTCCGGAGAGAACCGTGGATGCGCTGTCCCGGATCACCAGATCCGCCTTACCGTCAAAGGGGGTTTCCTCCATGTTTACAATAACCAGCCTGGCGCCGGACTGCTTGGCAATCGCCGGCATGGACGCGGCAGGCTGCACCACAAGCGAGCTGCCGATGGAGAGAAAAAGATCGCAGCTTCTGGACTCCTCCTCCGCCCTGCGAAGGGTATCCGTGGGCAGGGACTCGCCGAAGAGGACCACGTCAGGCTTGAGCAGGCCCCTGCAATCCCCGCACGTGGGAGGATGCTCCTCCTCCAGCCTGGCCCTGGCCTCGTCCAGACCGTAGCTCCGCCCGCAGCCCTGACAGGAGATGCTCCGGGTGTTTCCGTGCAGCTCCAGTACATTCCTGGAGCCGGCCTCCTGGTGCAACCCGTCTATATTCTGGGTGATGAGCGCCTTTAAAAGTCCCTGTTTTTCCAAATCAACCAGGGCATGGTGTCCGGCATTGGGCGAGGCCTCTTGGAGCACCGGATAGCGGACGTCCTTGAAGAAATGCCAGTAATAGGACGGATCTTGGAAAAAATAGCCCACGTCTGCGTACTTAGCGGGATCGTACTTGTTCCAGACACCATCTGTTCCCCGATAGGTAGGGACCCCGCTTTCCGCGGAAATTCCGGCTCCAGTGAAAGCCACGACATATGAGGCCTTGCTAAGTAACGCCTCCAGTTCTTGGTGCATAACTGCTCCTGGATCAGCTTGGAAGTCGTTGGTCAGGAAATAAGGGGCTCTTGCCCTGCCCTGCGGCGCACTGGCGAACGCGGATCAGCGCCAGCATAGGGTACACTGCTGCAGAGGTCAAAAGCACCTAACTTTCTTGATCAATCTTGTCTTCTTATAGAGCGGGGTATACAGTAGCGATACTAGCCCGGATAAAGATAAGGGCTGGCCCCTGTAGTACAAGAACAATTCCGGCCCGCTTTCGTGCGGATCTTGCCAGAGCCGCAAAAAAACGCTAAACCCGTAATCGCGGCCGGGTCAGCCGATTTATGGGCCTTGTGCCCGAAGGCCAGGACAACGGGAATGGGAGGTCTTGCTAACCTTGCCCTCCCTTTTCCATTCGTAATCCTTCACTAGGTTCGAAGTGAAAAAATGCCCTGTGAAGGATTACTTCCATTCCACAACCCTGCGTGCGAATGGCAAAGGGCATTCCGGATTAGAGGCCAGAACAGGCGTGGATCGAGGCATTATGAGCGCGGACTTGGTGGACACCCACGCCCATATGTGCGCCCCGGACCTGAGGGGTGACCTGGACAAGGTGCTGGCTAGGGCGCGGGAGCAGGAAATCGGAGCGATTATCTCCGTGGCCGAGGACATGGAGGAGGCTCGCGGGAATCTTCTGCTCTCGGAGGAGCATCCCATTATACGACCAGCAGCCGGCCTTTATCCGGGCAACGCCGACATGGAGCGTGCCGAGGCGCTGCAGGATCTTGTCCGCGAACAGCGGAACAAGCTCGCGGCCATAGGCGAAGTGGGGCTGGACTTTCGCCTTGCGGAGAGCGACGAAGACAAGGCCTTACAGAGGGAGGTCCTGGCCCTGTTCGCCAGATTGAGCCTCGAGCTGGATCTTCCCCTCAATGTCCACTCCCGCTCCGCCGGACGGCACGCAGCGGATCTGCTCCTGGAACAGGGAGCAAAGCGGGTGCAGATGCACGCCTTTGACGGAAAGGCCGGATCCGCCCTAGCCGCGGTGGAAGCGGGATACTTCTTCTCCGTGCCTCCCTCCGCCTCCCGCTCCAGGCAGAAGCAGAAGCTCATCCGACAGCTGCCCATGTCCTGCCTGCTCCTGGAAACCGACTCCCCGGTGCTCGGCCCCACTCCAGAGGAGACCAACGAGCCGGCCAATCTGGAGATATCCTTAAGAACCATCTCGGAGATCAAGGAGATCTCCCTGGCAGAGGCACGGGAGGTGGTGCTGGAAAACACCCGGCTTCTCTACGGGGATCTGGTGCCTGCGACGAACAGGCGGGGGACTGAAACGGCTCGAAGCCTTTTACGCTGAGCGCCCGGAAGAGAAATTCTAGGGAGGCGGGCCATCATGCTCTGGGCCCTTGTCGCGATTGCCGGATTGTATGCGATTTATGTGCTTGCGCTGTTCTTCTTACAGCGACGACTGATCTTCCCCGGCGCGCCTCCCGACTGGTCCGGAAGCCCTTTGCCGGGCGATATGGAGAGGCTGTGGATCAAAACTCCCCTGGCCCACTGCGAGGCCTTTTTTCTGCCGCCCTCTACTGGTGACACACCGTGTCCAGCCATTCTTTTCGCCCACGGTAACGCCGAGAGAATACAGGAGTGGATCCAGCCCTTCCGGGACTTCACCGCCCTGGGGCTGGGTGTGCTCCTCGTGGAATATCCCGGATACGGGCGTTCCCACGGGACACCCAGTCAATCGACAATCACGCAGCTAATGACCGCAGCCTTCGACATCCTCGCCGCCCGCGACGATATAGACGGGGAGCGTATCGCGGCAGTGGGCCGTTCCGTAGGAGGCGCGGCGGTCTGCCGAATCCCGCCGGACCGGCCGGCCGCCCTGGTTCTGATGTCCACCTTCACCAGCGTGCGCGCCTTTGCACTGCCCTTCCTCTTCCCGCCCTTCACAGTGCTCGATCCCTACGACAACATCGCCGCACTGCAAGCCTACTCCGGGCCGGTGCTCATCATTCACGGCAAAAAGGACGGAACCGTCCCTGTATCCCACGCCAGACATCTAGCCCAAGCGACGCACCGCTCCCGCCTTGTGCTCCACGACTGCGGCCACAACGATTGTCCCCCGGACTGGAGCGACTTCTGCCGCTTAGTCCAAGACTTCTTGCGGGCTAACCGCATTCTGCACAGACAGGGATCTGGGGAATAATAGGATAGAGCAGGTGCCCCTACAGGCAACCCTTCAAGTGGCTGACTCGGCGTCGCTAAGCAGGACATTGTCGTCGGTGAATTCCTCGCCCGCGGCCCTGGTAAAAGCAGAAACCAGATCGCTGACGCTCAGCCTGTTCTTCTCGGACTCGGACAGGTCCAGGATGATCTTGCCCTTGTGCATCATAACCAGCCTGTTGCCGTAGCGCAGGGCGAGATCCATGTTGTGGGTGACCATCAAGGTGCTCATTTGGTCCCTTTTGACGATCATGTCCGTCAATTCCAGCACAACCTGAGCGGTGTTGGGATCCAGGGTGGCGATGTGCTCGTCAAGCAACAGGATGGAGGGCGTGCTAATGGTGGCCATGACCAGAGCCAGAGCCTGCCTCTGGCCGCCTGAAAGCGTGCCCACCTGGGTCCCCATCCTGTCCTCCAGCCCCAAGCCGATTTGGGACAGGGCTTCGGCGAACTGATTCCGCCGCTTCTTGTTTATGGCAATCCTGGGCCCCCTCCTCCAACCGCGCAGCAGAGCGAGGGATAGATTCTCCTCTATGGTCAGATTGGCCGCGGTACCCACCTCCGGCTCCTGCCAGACCCGGGCAACATACCTGGCGTGCTTGAATTCCTCCATCCTGGTGACATCGTGGCCGTGGATCAGCACTTTGCCGCCCCTTTCCGGAGGGAAGACACCTGCCACGATGTTCAAAAGAGAGGACTTGCCAGCGCCGTTGCTGCCGATAATGGTCACGAAATCACGCTCGTTGACCTGCAGATTGACCTCGTTGAGCGCATTCACCTCATCCACAGTGTTCCGGTTGAACACCTTCTGGATGTCTTTGAGCTCAAGTGTGCTCTTCCCTTCAAGTCCGCTCATAAAGTCACATCCTGGATGCCGGAGGCACCCATTCCCCGCGCAGACGTTTTCTCAAGTAGGGAATGCCCAGTACCACAATAACAAGCACCGAGGAGATCAGCTTCAGGTCTCCCGGCTCCAGGCCCACTCGCAGCGCGATGGTTATAAAGAGCCGGTAGGCGAAGGTTCCCACGAAACAACACAAAAGTATCGCTGTAATGCCCTTGGGGTTGCCCAGAAGACCCTCCCCGATAATAATCGCGGCCAGGGCCATGACGATAATGCCGATGCCCATGCCCACATCGCAAAAGCCCTGGTTCTGGGCCACCAGGGCGCCGGCGAGGGCAACCAGGCCGTTGGACAAGGCACACCCGATGAGGATATTTTTGTTGGTGTCCGCACCCAGGCTGCGCACCATCTTTTCATTGTCCCCGGACGCCCTCAGGGACAGGCCGATCTCGGTGCGCAGGAACCAGTTCAAGACCAGAAAGATGAAAAGCGCCACCACACCGGCGAAGGCAATGGACAGGGTCAGGCCCTGAAGGCCCAGGAACTCGCCGAAAAGATCGAAGGAAGATACGTTGCGGAGCAGGGGGATGTTGGCCCCTCCCATAATGCGGAGATTGACCGAATATCCCCCCACCATGATCAAAATGCCCGACAACAGTGCACTGATGCGCAGCGCCGTGTTCAGGAGGCCGGTTATGCAACCGGCTACAAAACCCACGCCGAAAGCCGCGGCAGTAGCCAGGAAGGGATTCACCCCACCCACGATCAAGACCGCCGCAGTGGCTCCGCCCATGGGAAATGTGGCATCTACGCCCAAGTCCGGAAAGCCCAGGACGCGGAAGGTGAGATAGACCCCTATGGCCACAAGGCCGTAAATCAGTCCCTCATATAAGGAAATGGCCAATATGCCGCTTATTATGTCCACAATGATGCCGTCCGTTTTCCCGGGCGGGGCCAGTGAGTCCGGCCGGGAATAACACAGTTATCGCGAATCTCGAGGGCCTGGCCTCCGGAAATGCCGCTACTCCTCTACAATATCGGTTCCCCTGTCCAGGACGGACTGCGGAATGGTAACCCCCATCCTTTCCGCTGCCTGCGGATTGAGATAAAGCTTGTTCATTTCCATCCGCTGCACCGGTATCTCCCCGGGATCCTCTCCGCGCAGTATTCTGGCGGCGAGCTTGCCGTCCTCCCGGCCCAGCTCGTAGTAGTCGATCCCCGGGGTTCCTATGGCGCCCCTTTCCACTGTCGCAGTGTCCGCCGCGAAAAGTGGGATGTTGTTGTCCTCGCAGACCTTGACCACAGCCTCGAAGGCGGAAACCACCGTGTTGTCCGTAGGCACCCAAACGGCGTCCACACTGCCCATGAGTGACTGGGCTGAGGTCATGACATTCGCGGAGGTATCCACGCTTGCCTCCTCGATATTCTCTATGCCGTATTCAGGGGCGACTTTCTTGAGCTCTTGCACCTGGACCTTGGAATTCGTTTCCCCGGCGTTGTAAACAACCCCCAAGCTCTTGACCTGGGGAACGATATCCGTAATCAGATCCACCTGGGCGCCCACGTCCGCCCAATCGCTAACCCCGGTCACGTTGTCCCCGGGATGGTCCCAGCTATCGACCAATCCGGCGGCCACCGGATCCGTCACGGACCCGAAAACCAACGGTATGTCCTCGCCTTGAATCTCATTCACGCAAGCCTGGGAGGTGGGCGTGGCTATGGAGAGGATAAGATCCACATCCTGGGAGACGAATTTTTGCGCGATGGAGCTGGCCAGACTCATGTCTCCCTCGGCATTGCGGGTATCGTATTTCACGTCCTCACCTCGAACAAAGCCCTCCTTCTCCAACTGATCGATAAAGCCCTTTCTGTTGGCATCCAGAGCCGGATGGGTCACGATCTGAGTGATGCCGATGGTGTACTTAGGTTTCGATTTGGATTTACCCGCAGTGGCGGGCTGGATCAGTAACAGAGCCAAAAACACCGGGATGCAGGCAATACAGCCGAGTTTCCAGATAAGATCTTTCATACCACCCTCCCCCTTGTTGAAGTCCTTGATCACATAAACCCCGCTTCGAATAGCGGGACATTTTTTTTTACCATACTCAAGCTATATCTAACAACAAATAAAGAATCTCAAAAGGACAATCCTGCCCTTGTTACTGTATACCTTGTGCGAAGGCTAAAAAAACCCGGAATTACGGGAATCCTACAAAAAAACGCTATCCGAACACGAGCCGATAAGTATACATGCTGCATATCAGAATTCATTTTATTGTCAAGTCTGATGTTTGCCCTCAGCTCCACTTTTGGACGTACATCTCTTGTTTAACCCCCAAGAATATGACAAACTCCATCCAATATTCTTAGTCTCGGCTCTTGGGAAACAATGCGAGGGCCAAGCCCTTACAGGGAAAAATCCGTCCAAGCTCGCTCAATTCAGATACCAAATTCTTCATACTTTCCCAATCTAGCTGTTTTCGCAGCGGATTCGGGTAGAGCCCTCTCTATGCCCTTGGAGGCCCATCCTCCACATTTTGTAACTATTCACCACTTCTCTGGCCTCGGCGTAATCTTCAAGGGGGCCTTTTTGAATCAATTCTCCGGAGACTCTGTTCGATTTTCTTCGCTCGCCACGTGGGGGAAACCCGACCGTGAACAGGCTTCATATGGCCAAA
>JAIPEP010000111.1 GCA_021737085.1 Desulfohalobiaceae bacterium
AGCCAGTTGATCAGGTCCGTCCGGGTTACCACTCCGGTCAGGCGGCCCTCCTCCAGGATGGGAACGAGCCTCTGCCCCTGCTCGATGACGATCTCGATCACCCGGTAAAGGCTGTCCTCCGGGGTGAGCCCGGTGAATTCGCGGCGCATGTATTCCTGGATCTCGAACTGTCCCAGGCCGTGAGAGCTGGCCCGGTCGGCGAGCTGGTGCTCCAGGATACCCACGCAATCGCCGCTTTGGGGATCCAGCACCGGCACGGCCTTGAGGCCGTAGCGGGTCATGATGGTAGAGGCAGTGTCCATGTCCTCCGTGCTGCTCACGAAGATGGGCGGGCTGGACATGAGGGCCCGCACCCGGAGCTGGGGGTGGATGTGGGAGTAGAGCAACCCGAAGATCTCGTCCTCGATCTGGGCCGGGGTCTTGTCCTTGACCGTGGCGGAGGCGGCATAGGAGTGTCCCCCGCCGCCGAGGGAGGCGCAGATGGTGCCCACATCCACGTAGGCATCCCGGCTCCGGGCCACCACGTGCACCCTGTCCTGCATCAGGGCCAGGGCGAAAACGGTCTTGTACTGCTCGATCTCTATCATCTTGTGCACGAGCAGGGCGAGGTCCCGGACGTACTGATCCAGGGCCACGCGGGCGAAGCAGATCTCCACTCCGTCTATATTGTGCAGGGAGGCCGAGTTGAGCAGACTGTTCAGGACGTCCACCTGCTCGGAGCTGATCTCCCGGTTCAGGAATTCGGAGATGGTGTTCACGTCCATTCCCAGCTTCCGGAGCCAGGCGGCCCCCTCCAGATCGTGGCTGGTTGTGGAGTCGAAGGTGAAGCATCCCGTGTCCTCGTAGAGCCCAAGCCCCATGAGAGTGGCCCGGTCCGGTCCGGGCTCGATTCCCTGCTGCCGAAGTTCCTCGATTAGGATGGCTACAGTGGAGCCCCAGAGGCGCACCACCTGGTGCGTGGCATCCAGATCCTCCTCGGAGTCCGGATGGTGGTCGTAGACGTGGATCTCGAGGTTTTCTTTCCGCTCCAGCAGGGGGGCAACGTGCTGCAGCCTGGAGGGCTGGCGGGTATCGCAGATCACCAGCCTGTTCACGGAATCCGGGTCGATGTCCTTGAACTGTTGGAAGTTGAGCAGATAGGTAGTGCTCTGGATATAGAAGTCCCGCAGGCTCTGTTCCTGGCTTCCGGGGAAGATGAGTGCGGCATCCGGATGCAGCAGCTTGGCCGCTACCATGGAGGAGAGGCAGTCGAAATCCGCGTTGCTGTGGGCGGTGATTACAGTAGAAGCAGCTATTCTATTCGGCATGCGGGCCTTCAGGAGCGGGGATGGTATTTGTGGTGGATCTCTTTGAGCCGGCTTTCCTGGACATGGGTGTATATCTCCGTGGCGCTGATGTCCGCGTGGCCCAGCAAGAGCTGCACCGAGCGCAGATCCGCACCGCCCTCGAGGAGGTGGGTGGCGAAAGAGTGCCTTATAGCGTGAGGGGAGATGGCGCGTCGAATGCCGGCCTTCTGGGCGTAGCGCTTGACCATCTTCCACAGCCCCTGCCGGGAGAGGGCTGTTCCGGAGCGGTTGAGGAAGACCGCCTCCTGGACGGGACGGAAGGCGGGCCTGGTGTTCTGCAGATAGGTCTGGAGACAGTCCTGTGCCGTAAGATGGACCGGCAGGAAGCGTTCCTTGTCTCCCTTGCCCCGGATTTTCAGGATCCCGGTCTGGGGATCGAAGTCCAGGGGACGGAGAAAACATGTCTCGGAAACGCGCAGGCCTGTGGCGTACATGAGCTCCAGGATGGTTTTGTCCCGCATTCCCAGCTTGGTTCTGGAGTCCGGCTGCTCCAGGAGCAAGTCCATCTCCTGCCGGGTCAGGACCTCCGGGAGTATGCGGCTTATCTTGGGTCCTTCCAGGAGCCGCCCCGGATTGGCGGAAATGCGCCTCTCCTCGCTCAGGTAGTCGAAGAAGGAGCGCAGGGAGCTTAGGTGCCTGGCCACGGAGCGCGAGGCCATTCCCTTCTGCTGGAGGAGGACCAGGTAGTAGAGCACCGTGTTCTCGTCCACTTCCTGCAGGGAGGCGGAAATGTCCTCCAGGAAGCCGAGGAAGCTGTAAATGTCCGCGGAATAGGAGGCGAGGCTGTTCTCCGAGAGGCCCTTCACACTGATCAGGTGCTCCAGGTAGTCCTCCACCCAGGGGTGCGTCCGCTGTTGCTCTTGTGCTGTGCCGTTCATGTCCTTGGGCTGGTTTCTTGCGTTTTTGCTCTTGTAAGACTACATTGTGTCCGCGGTTCGAGGCCGGGGGCCAGTCTATACCTCCACGGGACAGGGCACTGATCACTCCCTGTGAAGGGATACAATCCAGAAGTCCAGCTGAATCAGGGCAGTTCACACAAAGCGGAGATCCAAGACCGCAGACTAGCTGGCTATCTTACCAGGAAAAAGCATAATGAATGACCCGTGGGTAAGGCAAGGAGAAATCGCGGCATTTATAGGCCTGGGCTCCAATCAGGGGGCAGTGGAGGCGAATCTGTCCGGAGCGGTAAGCGCCCTATCCCGATTGGAAGGAGTTAAGCTGGCCAGCTGTTCCGCGTTATACTACACTGAGCCGCAAGGGGTAAGGGATCAGCCCTGGTTCGGGAACCAAGTGGTCCTCTTGCGCTGCGACTATATAGTCTGGGGAGCCAAAGCCCTGCTTCGGCGCATGCTCCGTCTGGAGCAGGAAATGGGGAGAGTGCGCCAGCGAAGATGGGGGCAGCGGACGATCGATCTGGATCTTTTGCTCTTCGGCGAGCAGGAGGCAAGGGATCCGGAGCTTGTCCTGCCCCATCCCCGCATGCGGGAAAGGGCCTTCGTGCTGGTTCCCCTGCTGGAAATCGAGCCGGAAATGCACCTGCCGGACGGCGAGCGGCTAGCCGACTGCCTGGGGCGGCTTAGCTACAGCCTCGAGGGCGACCTCATCCGGCAGAAGGACACGGACAGCATCGTTAAGCGGTGCTGAAGCGGGGGTGGGTATGCTCAAGCTCGTCATTTTCGTGGCTGCAGGTTTCCTTCTCTACAAGCTGCTCATGGGGGACAAGAAAAAGAAAATGGAAAAGTCCCGGCAGGAAACCGAGGACCAGGTAGAGGCGGGGGACATGGTCCAGGACCCCATCTGCGGCACCTATGTCTCTTCGGACAGCCGCATCCGGGTCAAGGACGGGAAACAGGTCCATCGTTTCTGCAGCTTCGAGTGCCGGGACGCCTACCTGGAGAGGAAGAAGTCCGGCTCCGAGCCCTCCTAGGCCCGGAGCCGCGTTTCTATGTGCATCACAGGCAACGCGGGGAAAGCAAAGGAGGACGGTCATGGAATTTTTTCTGGATACGGCCAATCTGGAGGAGATCGAGAAGGCAAAGGAAATGGGGCTTATCGACGGGGTGACCACCAATCCCAGCCTCCTGGCCAAGGAGGGCGGAGACTGGCGGTCCCAGGCCAGGGAGATCTGCCAGATGGTCAATGGCCCGGTGAGCCTGGAGGTGGTAGCCACCGAGGCCGAGGAGATGGTCCGGGAGGCTCGGGACCTGGTCCAGTTCGGGCCCAACGCGGTGATCAAGATACCCATGACCCTGGAGGGGATTAAGGCGGTGAACCGTTTGAGTGAAATGGATATCCCCACCAACGTGACCCTGGTCTTCTCCGTGAATCAGGCCCTTCTCGCGGCTAAGGCCGGAGCGAACTATGTGAGCCCGTTTGTGGGCCGGCTGGACGATATCGGCACCACAGGGATGGATCTGGTGTATCAGATCCTGGAGGTATACGCCCAGTACGACTTTGCTACCCAGGTCATCGTGGCCAGTATCCGGCATCCAGAGCATGTACTGCAGTCCGCCCAGATGGGCGCCCATGTGGCCACCGTGCCCTTTGCCGTTCTGGACAAGTTGGCCTCCCATCCGCTCACGGATAAGGGGCTGGAGAAGTTCCTGCAGGACTGGAAGAAGATAGCTTAACAGCCCACGGAAAAACACAAAGATACCTTAACACCTTCCAACTCGAAACTTCGAACCCTGAACGGGGAACCCTGAACGGGGAACGCAGAACGGGGAACGCAGAACGGGGAACGCAGAACGGGGAACGCAGAACTCAGAACGGAGAGCATATGATCCGCATCAACGAGCACTATCTCAAGCTGCAGTCCTCCTACCTTTTCGCGGAGATCGCCCAGCGAGTCCGGCGCTTCCAGGAGGAGAACCCCGAGACAGAGGTGATCAAGCTGGGCATCGGCGATGTGACCCGCGCCCTGCCCGAGGCTTGTGTGCGGGCCATGCACAACGCTGTGGACGAATTGGGCCGGGAGGAGACCTTCCGCGGCTACGGCCCGGAACAGGGGTACGCCTTTTTGCGCGAGGCGATCGCCCGGGAGGATTTCCAGAAGCGGGGCGCGGATATTTCCGAGGAGGAGGTCTTTGTCAGCGACGGGGCCAAATGCGATACGGCCAATTTTCAGGAGCTTTTGGGCCCGGATGCGTATGTGGCTCTTCCCGATCCGGTCTATCCGGTCTACCTGGACAGCAATGTCATGGCCGGCAGGACCGGGGCCCTGCAAGGGGATCGCTTTCAGGGTGTGCGCCATCTGGAGAGCACCCGGGAGAACGGCTTCATTCCGGATCCACCCGGCGATCCGGTGGACGTGATCTATCTCTGCTTTCCCAACAACCCCACCGGAGCGGCTATCGGGCACGAGGATCTGAAGAAGTGGGTGGACTACGCCAGGGAGAACAGGGCCCTGATCCTGTACGATGCGGCTTACGAGGCCTTCATCCGGGACGACAGCCTTCCCCGCAGCATTTATGAAGTCCCCGGTGCCAAGGAGGTGGCTGTAGAGTTTCGCAGCTTCTCCAAGACAGCCGGATTTACCGGGGCCCGCTGCGCCTACACCGTGGTGCCCAAGGAATGCACGGGATACACCTCCCAGGGGGAGGCGGTCTCCCTGCACGGACTGTGGCTTCGCAGACAGAGCACCAAGTTCAACGGTGCCTCCTATCCCATGCAGCGCGCGGCTGAGGCGGTCTACTCCCGGGAGGGAGCGGAACAGGTCCGCGAGCTGATCGACTTCTACCTGGCCAACGCCTCTATAGTGCTCAGCCAGATGCGCTCCCTGGGGCTTACCTGCTCCGGCGGGGAGAACTCCCCCTACATCTGGGTCCACGCCGGCAGGGATTCCAAGGAGATGTTCGAGTTGCTCCTTTCCCGGGCCGGAGTGGTCTGCACCCCCGGGATCGGCTTCGGCTCCTGCGGCAGGGAGTACATCCGCATCAGCGCCTTCAACAGCCGCCGGAATATAGAAACCGCCATGGAGCGGATAGGCAAGGTACTGTAGGGTGGAGGTTCCGCGTTCCCCGTTCCCCGTTCAGGGTTTTCGGTTTTCCGTCAGTTTTAGCTCATTCTTAATGTGCATTTTTGCTGTTGACAGTGCGCATCATATCAGGTTTTGAGTCTTTACGGTGAACGGTGAACGGTGAACGGTGAACGGTGAACGGTGAACGATCGTGGCCAAGTGGCTCATCATCCTCGGCGTACTGCTGGTCCTTGTGGGGGGACTTTTGCACTTTTTTCCCCGCATACCCCTGGGCCGCCTGCCCGGGGACATCGTCTGGCGGAGGGAGGGGGTCACGGTCTACTTCCCCTGGGTGACCTGCCTGGTGATCAGCATTCTGCTTAGTGTTTTGCTCTATTGGCTGAACAAGTGAAACAGGGAGCCTGGAGAGGCCCATGCGGCGAACGAAAGTAGCGGACGCGGTCCGGGCCGAGGCCCCGGCGGATGCAGTGCTTATTCAGGGCTGGGTGCGCACCAGGCGCAGCTCCAAAGGGGTGCATTTTCTGGAGCTGAACGACGGATCCGGACCGGAGACCCTGCAGGTGGTGGTGGATGCCGATTTGTCCGGCGCTGGTGAGGTGGAGCAGAGTGCCACCGGGGCCGCGGTAAGCGTGGAGGGTGCCCTGGTGGAATCTCCGGGGCGGGGTCAGACATGGGAGCTACAGGCCCGCGAGGTGCGATTGCTGGGAGCTGCGGATCCAGAGGTCTATCCCCTGCAGAAGAAACGCCACTCGGACGAGTTCCTGCGCAGCATCGCCCATCTGCGCTTCCGCAGCAACAAATACGGGGCGGTGAGTCGAGTCCGCTCCACCGCTGCCCTGGCGGTGCACGATTTCTTCCGGGAGCGCGATTTCTACTGCCTGCACACTCCCATCCTGACCGCCTCGGACTGCGAAGGTGCGGGGGAGCTGTTCAAGGTCACGGCCCAGGATCCGGAAAGGATAGCGGAAAAGGGATACAGCCCGGAGGAGGATTTTTTCGGTAAAAGGACCTACCTAACGGTCTCCGGACAGCTGGCGGCCGAGGCCGCGGCCTGCGGCCTGGGTCAGGTCTACACCTTCGGTCCCGCCTTCCGGGCGGAGGACTCCAACACGCCTCGGCACGCGGCAGAGTTCTGGATGGTGGAGCCGGAGGTGGCCTTCGCCGGGTTAGGGGAAATCGTGGATCTGGCCGGGGAGCTGTTGGTCTTTATCACTGGGCGGGTGCTCTCCGAGCGCGGGCCGGATATTGATTTGCTCAGCCGCTTCGCGGAAACAGATCTGTCCCGGCGGCTGGAGTCGGTGCGCGATCAAGGGCTCCATCGCCTGGAATACGGCGAGGCGGTGCGCATCCTGGAGCAGTCGGAGCGGGAATGGACTTATCCCGTTTTCTTTGGCGCGGACCTGCAGACAGAGCACGAGCGCTACCTGGCTGAGGAGCATTTCCGGTCTCCGGTTGCCGTGCTCAATTATCCCCGCGAGATCAAGCCGTTCTACATGCGGGAGAATGAGGACGAGCGGACCGTTGCCGGGTTCGATGTCCTGTTGCCGGCGGTGGGAGAAATCGTGGGAGGCAGCCAAAGGGAGGAGCGACTGGAGGTCTTGCAGCGGCGCATGAGGGAGATGGGGATCGATCCGGCGGACTACGAGTGGTACCTGGACCTGCGCCGCTACGGGAGCGCGCCCCACGCCGGATTCGGCCTGGGATTCGAACGCCTGGTTATGTTTTTGACCGGGGTGGGCAATATTCGGGACGCTATTCCTTTCCCCCGGGCCTCGGGGCAATTGGAGTACTAGGACGCCTACTCATATATGGTGCCCCGAGCCGGACATAAAAAGCCGGAGGAATTTCCTCCGGAAAGGGGTCCGTCCGGAAACCCTCCGGCTAGCTCGGGGATATGCAGGCGAGATTCGCCAGGTTAAGCTTCTGAGCAAGGGAAGATCCACATGTTGTATCCTCTTCCCTTATCCTGTCAGAGATAGTGTTTCCCAGGACAAGCCCTAGGATTCGATGGAGATCTTTTTGCCCTGCTCCACGTTCTTCTTGGGCAAGGTGATATCCAGCACCCCGTTTTTGAAGGTCGCCTTGACCTGGTCCTCGTCCACCGAGGCAGAGAGGGGGATGGTCCGATAGAAGG
>JAIPEP010000112.1 GCA_021737085.1 Desulfohalobiaceae bacterium
ATGCGGGGCCTTTACTGCATGGGGGGCTGCAAAGAGCCGTATTAGGAATAAGGGGCTGCATTGTCGGATAATATCGGCTGTGGCGTTTTGAGGAAACAATCCCAATGGCAGTGGGAGAGGAGATGTACGGATTCGTTAGCGGACCACTCGTGCTCATCGCCTTTGTTCTCTTCGTTCTGGGACTCGTGATTCAAATCGTCCGTTTTTTTCGGATGACGCGAAAAAAAGATCCAGTAGCCATCCCAGTGTCCAGCCCTCGCCAAAAGGATGTCGATGCCCTGCGTCCTCCGGAGGAGGTCCGGAAAAAGGTGAGGCTGCGGGGCACGGTCTTGAGGATGGAGCCCTTCATGGCTGTAGTGACCACCATCTTTCACTTGATGCTGATTTTGACCCCGATTCTGCTTTTGGCTCATAACCTCCTTCTTGAGATGTCCTGGGGTCTTCGCTTCCCCTCGCTGGGCGAAGGGACTACGGATATATTGACTGTAGCGATCATGGGCTTTTGTGTCTTTTTTTTCCTGCGGCGGATTTTTTCCGCGAAAGTCCGCGCCATTAGCACTCCCTACGACTTTCTCCTTCTGTTCCTCGTCTTTCTTCCCTTTGCCACGGGATTTGTGGCCTATCATCAGCTCTTTGCCTATAAGATCGTGTTGCTAGCGCATGTATTGGCGGGCGAGCTCATGCTGATCTGTATTCCCTTCACCAAGCTGGTGCATATGGTCTTCTTCTTTCTGTATCGCTTTTTTCTGCCAGGAGAATACAGCTTTGCCCCTGTGGGGAGACGGGTATGGAAGTAGATGCGTTTAGCAGCAGACCCATGTTTTTTTGCGGAGTTAGTTGGAGTGAGGGTGGCGCGAGTATTTCGCCTGCCTAGGTGATCGAGGTGCAGGTCTCATTTGCGGCGCGGTCCGGGAACTTGCCCGGATTGAGGGAAGGAAAGTCCATGGGGTGTTGACCCTCGGAATGGAGTAAGTAGCCTTGGCTTTTCGCTGTAAAGGAGGAAGGGAATGTCCGCAACCCAGGATACAGGGATCGATACAGCCGAAATTAAACGCGTCTTGTCCCAGCACAAGGCCCAGATCAAGTTTTGTCTTGCAGTATGTGCGCACTGCAGCATGTGCGCGCACAGTTGTTTTCTATATGAGACGCGGGGACAGGATCCGATATATATGCCCTCGCACAAGATGATAAATTCCATAGGCTATTTATGGAAAAAAAGGGGCAAGGTGACTCCCCGGGAGCTGCGGGGCATCGGGGATATTGTCTGGAAGCGGTGTGTGCTGTGTATGCGGTGCTATTGCCCTCTGGGTGTGGATATTCCTTTCATGATCGGCCTGGCGCGCAGGATATGCCGCGAGCAGGGCGTCTATCGGGAGTACGACCGGCCGTGATTTTTGTGAATCCCTCTGTGCGGAGGAGACGATGATCAAGATCAAGCGAAAGCCCTTTCAGGAGATCGTGGAGGCGATTCAAGGATATTCCAATATCCTGAACGTTGGATGTGGCGGATGCGCCTCGGTGTGCCTCGGGGGAGGCCAAAAGGAGGTCAAGATCCTGAACGAGGAGCTGGAGGAGTATTTCCGTCAGCAGGGCCAGGATAAGCGTTTCGTCGCATATACCGTGGAACGGGCCTGCAACATGGACTATGTCCAGGAGCTGGATAAAATCGCTCCGCAAAAGGCGGCTGTTTTGGTCATGGCCTGCGCAGCAGGTACACAGCTCATCGCGGAGCGCTATCCGGATACCCCGGTATTTCCCGCGGTAAATACCGTAGCCATAGGAATCGATCGAGATATAGGGCTCTACGAAGAGAGATGCCGCGCCTGCGGCGAGTGCGTGATAGGTTACACCGGGGGAATATGTCCCGTGACCCGCTGTGCCAAGGGCTTGTTCAACGGTCCCTGTGGAGGCGCGAATCAGGGAATGTGCGAAGTCGATAGCTCCATACCCTGCGCTTGGCAGGAGATCTTTGAGCGCCTTAAGCGCCAGAATCGGCTCCAGGACATAATGAAGATTCGCCCGGCTATGCAGTGGCGGAATCAGACCCAGAGAACCGTGATCCAGATAGGGTACGAGGAACGCTATATGCAGCAGGAGTAGTCTTTCCCCGTATATGGGCCCGGCGAAGCCCCATGGGGTTTTGCGGATCTGGCTAGGTGCGCTAGATGCGGAAGGGGATGGGGAAAACGGAAAGGCCAACGGTTTAAGGGTAGACCCTAATGAATTTTGCCCTGTTTATCAAAGCCCTCGGCCTGGCATTTATCCTGGAGGGCATCCCCTATTTCCTTTTTGCGGAAAGGATGCCCGATGTCCTGCAGCGGCTGCTGGAGAAGCCCCCGGGGTCCCTCCGCAAGCTGGGCCTGTCTGCCCTGCTTTTCGGTTTGGTGCTCATTTATTTGAGCCAGGGATTGTAGCCTGGGGTAGCACGCTTCGCTTCGTTGTGCGAAGGATTCCGGCTAGTAGAAGAGGCTTTGTTCCGTGTGGTCAGGACGTTTTTCGTGCTGTGTGAAGCCAAACTATCCCCGCGCTTAGAGGGATGTAGTCCACATCGGCGAAACCCGCCTCGGCTATTTCCTTGCCCAGGGCTTCCGCCCGGGGGAAGGCGGAAATAGTCCCTGCCAGATAGGTATAGGCATTGCCCTCTTTGGAGACGAGAGCGCCGATCCGGGGTAGAACCGAATGCAGATACCGCGTGTAGAACCTGCCCAGGATCCCGTTCCGCATGGTTCCGAATTCGAGGATGCACATTTTTCCCCCGGGGGCGAGGACCCTGTATATTTCTGCGTACGCCCCTCTCCGCGGGATAATGTTCCGAATGCCGAAAGCTATGGTAACACAGTCTATGCTCGCGTCAGCGAGAGGGAGGGATAAAGCGTTAGCACATACAGCCTGCGCTCGACGTGGGTCGTCGATCTTGGTCCTGCCCTTTTTTAGCATGGGCCGGGATAAATCTACGCTGATCACCTGAGCGGTAGGATGAGCCCGGATGACGGCCTGTGTTACGTCCAGGGTGCCCGCGGCCAGATCCAAGAGCCTGCCCCCGGGGGGAAGAAGAATGCTGCGCACGAGCTTTTTGCGCCAGTAAACGTCCATTCCCAGACTGAGAAGGCGATTCAGGATATCGTAGCAGGGCGTTATGCGGCCGAACATGTCGGCCACTTGTTTGTTGGGGTCGGGGGATTGGCTGTGGGGTTTAGGGGTTTGAGCCATCGTCATTCTGAAGGTCGGAAAGATGCTCCTCCTCCGAGATGGTCTTCAGGACTTCGTAATAAATGGAGGAGAAGAACTGGTCGAAGTTGTTGGGAGAGATGCGCCCGATCTCAATGAATTTGACCACGATTTCCTTGGCCACTTGCAGGGCCATCTGTTTTGTTTTGTTCATCAGGGCCTGCCTTGAAGAAAGTTTTGTGTTCCCTGAGCATAAAAAAACCCGTCCGGGGGGAAATGGCCATGACCGAACGTCGATCGGGCTCTCCGGACGGGAGAGGAAGAGAAACCCGTGGGCACCCCTTCCTTTTTTGGCTTCTCGGGCAGAAAATCTTGTTTTGCGACCCCGACGATTCCGGGGCCGCTGGGTTAAAGCCTATTCCTCCTGCTCGGAGCGCAGGTTCTGGATCTCTTCTCGGATAATCCGGGCTGCTGCCTGGGGAATCTGGGATTCCATCTCCTGCTGCAGTTCCCGCCGCAACTGTTGCTTGAAATCTTCCATCTCCTGCCTGGAGGGGATTTCGGCTTTCAGGCTCTGAATTTCTTCTTCCACTGTTTGCCTCGAGGCAATATCCCCGGAGGCGAGGCTGTCCATTTTTTCCTTCAACTCCGCAATTCGCGTCTCGATTTCTGCGCTACTCTCCCGGATCCTGCTGTCTATGACATTTTGCAGGTTTCCCTGTAGCCGAGTCCAAAAGGCTGATTCCGCAGGGAGCTCGTTTAAGGCCTGGAGCAGTTCGTCTTCGCCGATCCCTGATTTTTGTGGGGCGTTTTCCAGCCGCTCCAGGCGATGGGCCAGATCCTGCAGGTCGACATCGACCTCTGAAGCGCCCTCCTTCTCAAAGAGATCCTCGGCTATTTCGGTCTCCCCGCCCTCGCTTTCCCCTTCAGTCTCCGCGTATTCTACTGCAGAAGATGCGCCTTCCACCTCTTTTTCCTCCTCCTCAGGGGTATCTTCCCTAAGCAAGGAGGATATCTGTAAGTCGCTGTCCTCTTCCTCAATGGATTCATCCAGTGAGGCCATGTCCTGCTTGTCCAGGTCCTCGAGAAGGGCATCGAAATCCCCTTCGCTGTCCAGGCTGTGGATCCCGCCGGTTATTGTGCCCTCCTTCTCCGGGGAAAGCGGGGCTTCTTCAGGCTGGTCCTCCACCATCTCCGTATTATCCTCGCTCTCCTCCTCCAGTTCTTCGAAAAGGGCGTCGAAGTCCAGGTCTTCGTCCGAGCCAGCCTGTTCCTCCCCGGAATCCGGTATCAGCTCTTCCTGGGAAAGGGAGCCATTAGTCTCCTCTGCGCTCTCGGATTTTTCGCCCACAGAGGAGTCCTCGAGCTCTTCCCCCTCAACGACGAGGTCATCCAGTTCGATGATCTCTTCGTCCTGCTCTAGATCCTGATTTCTTTGTTCATCCCTCTCCGCCATAATGGGCCACCTTGATAGTTTGCCCGCAAGCCGCAAGCCCCATGGTTTCTGAAGCGAAGGCTAGCGGGTAGATAGTGTGGATCTATTGATCATGACACTTATTGCACGCTATAGGTCCGGCCTTTTTTTCTGAGGATTTTTTCTTCTTATGGCATCCGAGGCAGCTGTGTTTGCTTTGGGGATTGTGATGGGCGTTATACGCAGCATTTTCCTTGTTCATGTCCTCTCCTTCCGCACCGATCTGGTCGTGGCAACCGGATGCGATGCACCGCTCGGGGGGTTGGCTCTGGTCCTCCCATTTGTGATGGCAAGTTCCACACATAACCCCTGAAGTGACGTGATGCTGGTGGGGCATAACTACCGGGGTATAGACCGGGTTCTGCGTTTTTCCCTTGGCGTCCTTTAAAGTGATCTCCTGTGGCATTTCCAGGGCTTGAATCCCTGACACGGAGAAAAGACAGAGCAACGCAACACAGACACTGAACAGCACGATACGGTACATTTCATTTTCCTCTTAATGCGTTTGAATAAGCACATGTGGATCACAAAGTCTAGCTTATGTTACGAGAGGCGAATTGCCTCTGTCAAGGCGATTTTTTTGTGGGAATCAGACCTATTTGTTTCTTCCAGGGGCCGAAGGCCAAATTTTCTGGGAAAGAGCCGCATAGGGCCTTCTATTCGGATCCGGAAAAGGAACAAGAGGTTCGAATTCCCGTATTTTTATTTATAGACGCACCTTTTTAGCCGCTTCCAGGGCGGTATGGAGGTCTTCATCGGAGTGAGCGAAGGAAGTGAAGGTGCATTCGAAGTTGGCCGGGGAGAGATAGATATCATATTCCCGCATCTGTCTGTAGAAGGAGCCGTAGAGGCTGGTGTCCGTCTTCTGGGCCGAGGCGAAGTCGGTGACCGGATCCGGGGTGAAGAAGAGGGTGAAGAGGGATCCGATGCAGTTGAGATGAATTGGGCCGGCCTGGGAGGAGAGGATCTGCTGCAGCTCGGAGGCGAATTCGCGGGTGCGCCTCTCGAGCTCTGCATAGTCCATTCGGGCCAGGGTGCGCAGCGTGGCCGCACCCGATGCCATGGCCACCGGATTCCCCGCCAGGGTTCCGGCTTGATACACGCCCCCGCTGGGAGCAAATATCTCCATGATCTCCCTGTGGCCGCCCACTGCTCCGACTGGGAAACCGCCCCCGATAATTTTGCCTAGGCAGGTCAGATCCGGGGTGACGCCGAAGTAGCCCTGGGCTCCGGAGTAGGCGACCCGGAAGCCGGTGATGACCTCGTCGAAGATGAGCTGGGCGCCGTACTCCCTGGTGATTCGGCGCAGCTCAGAGAGGAATTCCGCTTGGGGCAGAACGGTGCCCATATTGCCGGCCACCGGCTCCAGGATGAGTGCCGCGATGTCTTTTCCGTGTTCGGCGAATATGTCCCTGACAGCCTGCACATCGTTGTACGGGGCGATAAGGGTGTCCTTGACAGTGTCCTCGGGTACGCCCGGAGTGCCGGGGATGGACAGGGTGGCCATTCCCGATCCGGCTTGGGCCAGAAGACTGTCCACATGGCCATGGTAGTTGCCCTGGAACTTGAGCACCTTGTTCCTGCCGGTGTAGGCCCTTGCTGCCCGGATGGCGCTCATGCTGGCCTCTGTGCCGGAATTCACCAAGCGCACCATCTCCACCCCGGGAAGGGCATCGATGATCAGCTCGGCCAGGTCCAGCTCTCCGGTGCAAGGTGCCCCGAAGCTGGAACCCCTGTCCAGGGCCTCATGAGCAGCGCGGAGTACCTCGGGGTGGGCATGCCCCAGCAAGAGGGGGCCCCAGGAGAGGACGAAATCGATCATCTCTTTGCCTTCTACGGTCACGATCCTGCTACCGTATCCTTGGCGAATAAAGAGCGGCTCCGTGCCGACGCTGCGGCAGGAGCGCACCGGGCTGTTCACACCGCCGGGGATCAGCTCTCTGGCCTTGGCGTTGAGTTCTGTGGAATCCGTCATACGCGTTGCTCCTTAATCGTTTTTTTGCGGTTTTCCGGCAGTGGTAGAATTCTGCCCCGAGAGTGGCAGTAATTCAAAAATAGCGCATGGAGGTTTTTTTCAGCTCTCCTTCGCTGAAAAGGAACTCGTGCCGCTGAACCCCGGTCTGATACTGGAGCTCGTAAACCACGTTCCGGCATTCCTCTTCGGTGCGGCCGTGGATCATGGTATACAGGTTGAACGGCCATTCCGGGCAGCTCCGCCTTTGATAAACATGAGTTATCTCGGGCCGTTCGCTCATGCAACGTGCCACCTCTTCCATGGCCTCACTGGGTTCGACCTGCCAGGCGACCATGACATTACATTCGTACCCCGCTACCTGGTGCCGCAGTGTGGCACCGAAGCGCCGGATGAAGCCTTCCTCCTTGAGCCGGCGGAGAAAGGAGATAACCTGGGACTCCGTAAGCCCGGATGCTTCCGCAAGGCGTTGGAAAGGGGCCGGGGAATCCGGAAGGCTATCCTGGGCAATACGCAGAACGGTTTGCTCTTCGGGGGTGAGATCCTCGGGGCGGTTCATGACAGGGCTCCAGAGCCATGCATGGTTTTCATAGCGGTTTAAATTCTCCAGTTCGTATCATGAATGATTTTGACAGGATGTCATCTTGACCTCCTGAGATAAGGTATGTAACAAGAAGCGGAATCCAAGGCAACAAGAATCCTGGCGGGTAAGGGTTTGTTGCGCCTGATCCACGCGGATCCTACGAAGCAAAGGGATGTATATGAAGATCGCTGTCCTGGGTGCAGGGGCATGGGGAACGACCCTGGCCAATCTCCTGGCACA
>JAIPEP010000113.1 GCA_021737085.1 Desulfohalobiaceae bacterium
CTACACCTCGAAGAGCATCTCCAGGTCGTCCTTGGTCAGGTTCTTCCACTGGTCCTGCCCTGGAATTATGGCGTCCGCCACTCCCTGCTTCTCCTGCTGCAGCTTGAGGATCTTTTCCTCTACTGTGTTCTCGCAGATCAGCTTGTAGGAGAAGACCTTCTTGGTCTGCCCGATGCGGTGGGTGCGGTCCGTGGCCTGGCTCTCCACCGCCGGGTTCCACCAGGGGTCGTAGTGGATAACGTAGTCCGCCGCTGTCAAGTTGAGCCCTGTGCCTCCGGCCTTGAGGGAGATGAGGAAGATGGGCACCTCTGGATCGTTGTTGAACCTCTCCACCTGATCGGAACGGTCCTTGCTCGCACCGTCCAGATAGGCGAAGGGGATCTCGTTCATCTTCAGCCAGGAGCGGATTATGTGCAGCATCTGCACGAACTGGGAGAAGACCAGGATCTTGTGCCCGTCTTCCATGATTCCGGAGGCCAGGTCCTTGAAGGCCTCGAACTTGCCGGAGGGGAGGTTTGTGCTCACTCCGGGCATGTCCAGCTTGAGCAGCCTGGGATGGCAGCAGATCTGGCGCAGCTTGAGCAGGGCGTCCAGTATGGACATCTGGCTCTGGGCGATGCCCTGTTCCTCCACCTTTTGCAGGACCTGCTCCTTGAGCTTCTTGGCCAGTGAGGCGTAGAGCTCCTTTTGCTCGTCCACCAGGCCCGCGTAGTGGACATTCTCTACCTTGGGGGGCAGCTCCTGGACCACGTCCATCTTCTTGCGGCGCAGGATGAAGGGCCTGACCCGGGAGCGCAGGGTCTCCATGGTTTCCTCATCCCCGTCCTTGATGGGCTTGACGAATCCTTTCTGGAAGGCGTTCTGCGAGCCGAGGAACCCGGGCATGAGGAACTCGAACAGGGACCACAGCTCCAGGAGGTTGTTCTCGATGGGCGTGCCCGAGAGGCAGACCCGGAACTTGGCCTTAACCTTGCGCACGGAGCGGGCGGTGATGGTGTTGGGGTTCTTGATGTTTTGGGCCTCGTCCAGGATGACGCAGTTGTAGTCGTATTTATTCAGCTCCTCCAGGTCGCGGCGGAGCAGGGCGTAAGTGGTGACCACGATGTCGCTCTTGGGGATCTCCTTGAATAGGTGTTCCCTGCGGGAGCCATAGATGAGCAACTGTTTCATCTCCGGGGCGAACTTCTCCGTCTCCTTCTGCCAGTTGGGCAGCACCGAGGTGGGGACCACAATCAGGTTGGTCCCGCCGGAGCCGCGCTCCTTCATGTGCTGCAGCAGGGCCAGGAGCTGCACGGTCTTGCCCAGACCCATCTCGTCGGCCAGGATCCCCCCGAATCCGTAATCCCTGAGGAAGTTGAGGAAGCTGAGCCCCTGGACCTGATAAGGGCGCAGGGTGGCGTTGATTCCCCGGGGCGGGGAGATCTGCTCGATTTCCTTGAAGTCGCTGATCTTGCCCCGGAGCTTGTTCCAGAAGGAATCCGTGCGTGCCTCGGGAACATCGCTGATCAGCTTCTCTATGGACGGGGCCTCGAACTTCTTGAATTTCTTCTTGGGCGGCTTTTCCGGGTCCATGCCCAGAGTGCGCAGCTTGTGCTGCAGCTTGCGCAGCCAGCTGTCCGGGAGGCTGGTGTAGGAGCCGTCCTTGAGCTGGACATAGCGCTTGCCCTGAGTCCAGGCCTTCCAGATCTTCTCGATGGGGACGGAAAGATCCTCGTATTCCACGTTGATATCCAGATCGAACCAGTTCCCGTCCTCCTCGTTCTCCTCCACGTTGGCCACCACTTTGGGGCTGGTTTGCCGGACCTTGTAGCGGGAGAGGTTCTTCTCTCCGAAAACCCGGTAGCTCTCCACCAGCTGGGGATAGGAGTCCAGGAGAAAGGTGATCGCCTCTTCCGGCTCCAGGAACCAGAGGGCGTTGTTCCGGGGCTGGAAGCTCATTCGCCGCAGCTCCCGGAGCAGGGTGTCCTCCTGCGCCTGATCCCGGCGCAGGAGGAAGGAGCGTCCCTCGAACTGGTAGCTTGCCGTCTGCAGCTCGGGATTGGGACCGTCCAGGGGTATCTCTCCGTGCTCCGTCTCGTAGATGTTCTGGATCTGCAGGGTCAAAAGGCTCCCTTCCTCGTTCAGAAAGAGCTTGGGGTTGTACTTGGCGGGCACGAATATGGGCTTCATCCGCTCCAGGAATTCCTCCTGCCCGTAAAGGCTGGAGCTGGGGATCTTGGTCCAGACTCGGTCCAGGAATTCCGAGAGCTCGGAGTGGGGCACCAGCGGGGGGTCCTTGACCAGTTGCTGGATCAGTCCCAGGTCCAGACTGGTCAAAACTGGGTAGAAATTGTTCCGCCACAGGACCCACAAAGGAAGGTTGCCGTAGAAATAGACCTCCTCTCCGGTAATGGATACCGGGGTCTTGTCCTCTTGGCTGAGTAGCAGCTCGAAGGAAAGGCCTTGTTCCGAAATCTGGGGCTTGAGCTGGCAGCGCAGGCTCTGGGGCACGATGCGCACCGGCTTGTCCGTGTCTCCCCAGAACAGGAAGTGCTCCCTGCGAATGGACCACAGGAACCAATTGATAAGTCCGGAGGGGATGTCCATCTTCTGGCCCAGGTAATCCATATACTTGCCCACCTGGAAGGCGACCTGGGGCAGATCTGGAGAAATATCGCACCATTCCGGATGGTTGATTAGCTGCTCGAAGCTGACCGGAGTCTGGATCTTGGACAGGCCGGACTTGTTCTGTCTTACCCGGTAGACTGCCACCTGGAGCCTCTCTGGCTCGGGATAGAAGCGGAAGAGGAGATAAGTGTGTCCGGCCTCCGGCTCAGGGGTGGTGGCGAAAAAGTTGCGGAAGCTGTGCCTCCAGTCGGTGCGTGGGATGGGGCCCTTGCCCTGCTCCCCGTCCTTCAGGGAGGATTGCAGATAGAGCATGGTGGCTCCCACATGGGGACAGACACCGGAAAAGGAGTCCGGGCAGTTGCAGAAGTAGTTGATGGACCCCTCCTGAAGATTGATTCCGATTTCCGGGCTATAGACCTGGAATTCCTCGCCCTGGATCTTGCTGTCTACGTCCCAGTAGGAGTCCCGTTTCTTTAGATCCAGTTTATCCACACCATGGCTGGAGAGAATATCTCGGGAGGCCTCCAGGATGTAGTCGGGAATACTTTCCTGGAAGAATTCCTTTATTACCTTAAGGGCCTGGGATTCAGCTCCCTCCTGCATGGATTCCTCGTGGTTTGCTTGGATAGGTTGATCAGCATAGTATAACAATAGATCATCCTCGCTGTTTTGCAAGTGGATTTTTTTGCGTTAAAGAATATTCTTTCCTTCCACCGTTCAAGCAGGGGGAATTGTTCACTCTAGTATACCGTGCCTGTCCGGGAGCAAGCCTTTACCACGCGGGGCATTCCTACTCGGCTGTGCCCTTGTTCATGGGGAAAAGGTAAGGGTGAACGGGAGAAGGTAGGCAATCCGCTGGGTAGGTCGGATTTTCTTGGTCCCGTTCTCCTTGTGTCCCCTCGGCTGCACCCGAAATGCAAAGTCGAATCCAGGGGAAACAAGCGGTGAAGGAAGAGTTGGATGTGCTTAAGGTTGTGTTTAGCCAAAGATACGGATGGTTATTTATAACTCCTTTAGGGCTTAGTTTTTGTGGGTGAACCTGGAAATAAAAGAGTAAGTAAAGACAAGATTTACAAATAATACAATTTTATCTTTTTGACAAGGGCTAGCTGAAATTTTGCCAGTCAAATCTTTTCTACTCCTAACACCGGGAGATTCAGGGCAAACAGGAAGAACAAATCCAGTCCAGGGCCAAAGGGCTGCCGGTTGTTTTTTGGCCGGGAAATGATTAACATAAAATCAGGACAGTTGTCTTGGCCCTCCGGCGCAGCAGATACATGCGGCGGGGGATTCCCGTGTTCAAACCCTTAACCCTAGCGCGTAAAGCAGACTATGTTCCCAGATGGCGAAAACGGGGCCGAAGAGATCCAGGTGAGCCAGGAAACGGACCAGGGCAAACCGGTCCGGATCAACGATATCCTGGACAAGGCCTCCGAATTCTTAAGTAGCACGGACCAGGTCCTTATCCAGAAGGCCTATGTCTTTTCTGCGGCCAAGCATTCCGGTCAGGTTCGACTATCCGGAGAGCCCTACCTCTCGCATCCCCTGGAGGTGGCGGACTACCTGGCCCAGATGCGCTTGGACGCCCCCACTATCGCCAGCGGTCTCCTCCATGACACCATGGAGGACACGGACGTGAGCAAAGAGGAGCTGCAGGAGCATTTCGGCGAAGAGGTGGCGGAGATCGTGGACGGGGTAACCAAAATCGGTCAGGTAACCTTCAACTCCAAGGAGGAGGCCAAGGCGGAGAACATTCGCAAGATGATCCTGGCCATGGCCCGGGACATCCGGGTGATTCTGGTCAAGCTGGCGGACAGGCTGCACAATGTGAGCACCCTGACCTCCCAGGAAATGACCAAGAGGCGGCTTATCGCCCAGGAAACTCTGGACATCTATTCCCCCATCGCGCACAGGCTGGGCCTTTACCGGATCAAGGTCGAGCTGGACGACTTGAGCCTGAAACACCTCAAGCCGGATATCTATAACCGCATCGAGAAGGGTGTTCAGCAGCACCGGACCCTGGGACAGGACTACGTGGACCAGGTAGTCAACGCCCTGCAGGACCTTTTGGACCGCAACGAGATCGCCGGGCGGGTTAACGGGAGGCAGAAACACATTTACAGTATCTACAACAAGATGCAGAAGCAGGGCCTTGATCTGGATCAGGTCTACGACCTTATCGCCTTCCGGGTGATCCTTACTTCCGTCCGGGACTGCTACGCCATGCTCGGGCTGATCCACGCCATGTGGAGGCCGGTGCCCGGACGATTCAAGGACTACATCTCCATGCCCAAGGCCAATCTTTATCAGAGCCTGCACACCACGGTGATCGGCCCAGAGGGGGAGCACATCGAGATCCAGATCCGCACGGAGGAGATGCACCAGCTCGCGGAGCACGGGGTGGCCGCCCACTGGAAGTACAAGGACGGGACCACCATTGTTCCCAAGGATGAGCAGCGCTTCAGCTGGCTCCGGCGCATTCTGGACTGGGAACATGATATGAAAGATCCCCGGGAGTTCATGGCCTCCCTCAAGGTGGATCTGTTCCAGGACGAGGTCTATGTCTTCACTCCCAAGGGAGAGGTCCTGGAGCTGCCCATCGGTGCGACACCGGTGGACTTCGCCTACACCATCCACACCGAGGTGGGCGACCGCTGCTCCGGGGCGAAGGTGAACGGCAAGCTGGTTCCCCTGGATACCCAGCTCTCCAACGGGGATACCGTGGAAATAATCACCAGTGCTAGACATAAGCCCAGCCGGGATTGGCTCAAATTCGTCAAGACCGCTAAAGCCAGGGGCAAGATCAGGCACTGGATCCGCACCGAGGAGAGGGAATACAGCATCTCTCTGGCCAAGGAGATGCTGGAGAAGGAGGGGAGGCGTCTGGACATCAATTTCAATCGCGAATTGAACTCGGGTCGCCTGGAAAAGGTAGCTGAGGAATTTACCTACAAGAGTGTGGAGGACATGCTCTCGGCGGTGGGCTACGCCAAGCTGACTCCGAAACAGGTTCTACACCGGCTGCTGCCCAGGGAGAAGACCGCGGAAAAGCCTGCGGAATCAGATAGCTCCGCACAGGGCGGGGGCAAGGAGAAAAAGGGCAAGGAGCAGAAAGAGGGCAAGAAGAAGAGCGGGCAGAAAAAGCCGGCAGAGGACGGGGTCAGGGTCAAGGGCGCGGACAACGTGCTCATACGTTTCGCCAAGTGCTGCCAACCCGTGCCCGGTGATCCCATCGTGGGGTACATTAGTCAGGGCCGCGGGGTGGTGGTACACACCTCGGATTGCCCCAATGTGCAGCAGATTACCCCTTCCAGGCTGCTGGAGGTCTCCTGGGCCACTGAGGAGCAGAAGGATGTCTTTCCCGCGGCGATCAAGCTGATCTGCAAAAACCGCCAAGGGGTTCTGGCCGAGGTTAGCAACCTGCTGCTCAAGGAAGGGATAAATCTTCAGTCCGGACATTTCACTACGGACATCGAGGGTAAGGCCGAGGTAATCCTCAACCTCGAGGTCAACGACTCCACCCACCTCTATCAGGCCCTGCAGAAACTGAGCAGCCTGGAAAGCGTCTATGAGGCGGTTCGGACCTCTGGGGAGAAGGCATAGTTCCCGTTCCCCGTTCCGCGTTCCCCGTTCAGCGTTCCCCGTTCAGCGTTCCCCGTTCTGGGTTCCCCGTTCTGGGTTCCCCGTTCTGGGTTCCCCGTTCTGGGTTCCCCGTTCTGGGTTCCGGGTTCTCCGTGCAGGGTTCACTGGCCCCTTGAAAGGTTCTCGGTTTTCCATTTTGGGTTTCTGGCTCCGGATTTATTGTGGTGGGTTTCAGGAAAAAGGAAGGGCGGATTAAGGCAGAAGTGCCATATGAAGATCGAGAATTTTGAACATATTGAGGCCTGGCAGCTGGCGCGAGAATTGGCCCAGAAGGTCTATCTAACCAGAAATCCACCATCCTATAACCTCAGCAAAACCCAGAACGCCCAACGCTGAACTGGGAACGCAGAACGGGGAACGCAGAACGGGGAACCTAGTATTGTGAACCGTGCATCTCCAGGAGCCTTTGCTGCCGGTTCTGCAGGCTGCGGCTAACAGTGACAGGGTAAGGGTCGTTTGCGGGAGCGATGGAGCGTATTTCCCCGGGAAGGCGCTTTAGCTCCTCGCGGCATCTGGCCTGGATCGTGGCCAGCTCCTCCCTGGCGGAGTCCAGGATGCGGCCCCGGTCCATGACCTGCCGCAGAAGCGGCCAGCCGGGGTGCTCCTCCTCGCGGGGACAGACAGTATCCCCGCTGTACATGCCGTTCTCCCGGCTGCGAAAGACCTGTTTCCTTCCCGGCAGGGTCTTCTTTCCCGGAGAGGATTTGAGGCGGCCCTCCCCAGCGTACTCCGTTAGCTTGTACACCAGGTCCAGATAGGGAGCATCGTCCGAGACACCCATCTTGGTGCCCACCCCGAATCCGTCGATTGGGGCCCCGTCGCTCGTAAGATCCGCGATCTCTTCCTCGTCCAATCCGCCGCTGACCACGACTTGCACCCCGGCGAGGCCCGCCTCGTCCAGCATGTGTCTTACTTGCCGGGTGGTGTTGTGCAGGTCGTTGGAATCCACCCGCACTCCCTGAATGGCGAAATCTTCGCCCAACTCCTTGGCCAGGCGGATCACATTGCCTACCCCCTCCAGGGTGTCGTAGGTGTCCACAAGCAAAATAGTAAAGGGGTAAACCGCGGCGAAGTTGCGGAAGGCATCTATTTCCCGGTTGTGGGCCTGGATGTAGCTGTGGGCCATGGTGCCGCTCACGGGCAGTCCCAGTAGATAGCCGGCGTAGAC
>JAIPEP010000114.1 GCA_021737085.1 Desulfohalobiaceae bacterium
CTTACGAGGGGCTGCTGGCAGGCGGGTCTTGTTCCGAGCCCCAGGCGGACTGGAACGATCCCTATGTGATCATTCATACCGCGGCGGTGCAGGGCAAACCCCGCGGAGGGGTGCTCACCCAGCAGAACCTCCTCCTCGATGCCCTGCTCCTGGCGAACGAATTCGGTCTGGACTCTGGAGACGCCTATCTGAATCTCCTCCCCCTGTATCACATCATGGGGATCAATCTGGCCCTGGCCGCGCTTGTCTCCGGGGGCAGGAACGTGATCCTGCCCGGCTTCGAGGCCGGCGAGGCGGCCCGGCTCACCCGGGAGGAAGGGGTGAGCCTGCTGGGCACGTTCCCCCCCATGCTGGGCAGTCTGCTCGAGGAGCTGGAGGGAGTGTCACCGGAGGTGCTTTCCCTGCGCCATGTGGTGGGGATCGATCAGCAGGAGACCATTGCCGCCTTGGAGCGGAAAACCGGAAGCGTTTTCTACTCCATGTACGGCCAGACCGAGACTTCCGGCTTGATAACAATGGCCCCGAACCGGGACAATCCCGGATCCGCCGGAAGGCCGTTTCCCCTGGTCAACCTCGCCATCGTGGACGAGTACGACCGGGAGGTCCCCACTGGTGAGAAGGGGGAGATCGTGGTCCGCGGTCCCCTCGTGTTCCGGGAATACTGGAATCAGCCCGAGATTACCGACAACATCTTCCGGGAGGGCTGGCATCACACCGGAGATGTGGGGCGCCTGGACGAGCGGGGCTATCTCTTTTTCGCCGGGCGCAGGGCGGAAAAGGAGCTGATCAAGTCCGGAGGGGAGAATGTCTTTCCCGTGGAAGTGGAGAAGACCCTTCTGGAGCACCCCAGGGTCAAAGAGGCAGTGGTCATCGGCGTGCCCGATCCCCGTTTCGGAGAGGGGATCAAGGCAATCTGCGTGCTCGAGGAGGGAGCGGACGTTTCGCCCAAGGAGCTGGGCGACTTTGTCGCGGAGCGTATCGCGGGATACAAGAAGCCGCGCTACGTGGAATTTGTTGCCTCCCTACCCAGGAAGGAGGACGGCTCCGTGGATCGGGAGGAGGTCAAAAGGCTGCACGGCGCGGAGAGCGCAAGGGAATGAAGCCCAAAGGAGAAGGGCATGAAGATCATGGTGGCCTATAACAGCCGCAGCAAGGCTTCGGAAAACGCCTTGAATCTGGCCAAGCAGCACGCCGTTGCCTTCGGCGCTTCACTGCATGTGGTGACCTCCGCGGAACGTACGCGATCGGAGAAGGACATCCCCAATGTGGAAGAGGCGGAGAACGGCCTCTGGGATGTGGAGCACAGGCTGAGCCGGGAGGGCATCACCTGCCGGACCCACCTCTTGATCCAGTACAAGTCGCGGGGAGAGGACCTGGTGGATTTCGCCGAGGAGAACGAAATCGACGAGATCGTCATTGGCGTGGAGAAGAAGTCCAGGGTGGGCAAGTTCGTTATGGGCTCCCTGGCCCAGTACGTCATCCTCCAGGCGCCCTGCCCCGTGGTGACGGTCAAGTCCGAAGAGAGCAAGGCGGACATCTATCTGGGCAGCAGGTCCTTTATGTGATGGGGGCCTAGAGGTTTTTCGGCTATTGGGCGGAATGCCTTCCGGGGTGATGCGCGCCGTCTCCAGCTTGTCTCAAGCAGGGGACGGCGCGATTTTTTTGAAGGCTGAGCTCAGCGAAGGCCTCCCCGGCTCGGGCGGATACTAGGCAAAGCCCGGGACATGTGCTAGGGGAGCGGTGCCCGGAGATCAGGGGCAAGGCCTTGCTTCAACAGCGATGGCTGCGCTCGGGCTGGCTGGCGTACCGAATGGCGGCCCGAGGTAACAAACGGGACGATGTATGGAATCCACCCTGAATATAGCTCTGCTTCTCCTGGTGGGCTTTCTCTTCGGCGAGGCTGCAGAAAGGCTCCTTCTCCCCAAGGTGAGCGGCTACATCCTGGCGGGGATTTTCCTCAAGCTCAACATCCTGCCCTTAGTGCCTCCGGACTTTCACCAACAGGCCGATTTCTTCACCAACATCGCCCTTGCCTTCATCACCTTCTCCGTGGGCGGAACGCTCCTCGCCTCCAAAATGAGGCGTCTGGGACGGGCCGTGGTGAGCATGGCCTTCTTCGAGGCAGGGCTTGCCGTGGCCCTGGTCATGGCGGGCTTCTTCGGGCTCTCCCTGCTCTTTCCGGCCTATCTGCCTGCGGCCTGGGTGGCCCATGCCCTGCCCATGAGCCTGCTACTGGCCACTTTCGCCTCACCCACGGATCCGGCCACCACCCTGGCGGTGATCCACGAGTATCGGGCAGCCGGTGACGTTTCCTCCTCCATCCTGGGAGTGGCCGCCATGGACGACGCCCTGGGGATTATCATCTTCAGCGTGGGTGTCTCCATAGCGGAGCTCTTGGTGGCTCAGCAGGGACTGGGTATCGTCTCCACCTTTCTCCTGCCCCTGGGGGAGATCGCCGGGGGGATCGCCATCGGGTGTGTCACGGGATGGATCTTCAACAGAACGACCGCGTCAATTCCCCTCCTTAGCAAGGGCACGGTGGTTGTTTTCGCCTTGGGCAGCATGTCCCTCTGTTTCAGTCTGGCCCACATGCTTCACTGTGACGAGCTCCTGGCCACCATGGCCATGGGGTGCCTGGTGGCCAACTTCAATCCGCAGCAACAGGCCCTTTTCCAGGTTCTGGAGGATTATGTCGAGGAACTCGTCTTCGTCCTGTTCTTCACCCTGAGCGGGATGTACTTTGAGCTGGCCGCCCTGACCTCGGCCTATCCCTTTATTCTGGTCTTTGTCTTCTTCCGCTGTCTGGGCAAATTGAGCGGAGCCGGGATCGGGGCCTCCATTGCCGGGGCTCCTTCAGCGGTGCGGCGTTTCACCGGCCTGGGGCTCCTGCCCCAGGGGGGCATCGTGATCGGGCTTGCCCTGCTGGTGGAGGCCAATCCGGCCTTTTCCGAGATCTCCCCCCTGTTCATGAGTATCGTCATTGGGGCCACAGTGGTGCACGAGCTCATGGGACCCCTGACTGTCAAGGCGGGGCTGCAGCAGGCGGGCGAGGTGTGCGTTTCCCGCACCCGGCCGGAGGAAGAGGCTCCCGCGGTCGCGGCCCGGCATAAGTCCCCGGCCCACAGCGGGGACTTCTTCTTCACGGACCTCTTGCATCAGCACACTGTGGGGGAGCTTCAGGACCGACTCAAGAGCGTGGCCACGATCTTCGAGGACACGACATTTTACCACTTCAAGCGCCTTTTTCTCAGCACCGCCCAGGACTATTTTCCTGTGGTGGATCGCAGCGGGCGTTTTGTGGGCATTTTCTCCCTGCGGGATGTGCGCAGCCTCCTGTGGGAATCGGATGCGGACGAGCTCATTCTGGTCAAGGACATCGCCACGAGCGAGGTCATTTACACCACCCCGGAAGAAAGCCTGAGCACGGTGATTTTTAAATTCGCGCACAAGAATCTGGGAAGCATTCCGGTCCTTGACGGAGAAGAGCATGCCCGGTTTCTGGGCATGCTGCGGCACAAGGACGTGCTCGACTTCTATCGTCGGAAGGTGGAAGAGCTCTATGAGACGCAGGAAACCTCGAGCCCGTCCTCGGGAGCGGAGTAACGGAAATGACAGCTTGGCCGGAGACTAGTGTCCGCCAAAAAAAAGCATTAAAAATGATCGGATGAAAGCTCCTATGCAGGAATCCTACGCGGGGTATTTTTTAACTATTCAGTGGAGGTTCTGTCGATTTTCTCATGCGTATTTCGCGGGACACTAGCTTCCTCCGCCCTCGATGACGTCGTCCGCCCAGGACATGGCGGCTGCGACGTTGGGATAGCCCAAAGTGGAGATGAGAATGAGCAGGGCGTGCCGCACCTCCTCCGCTGTAGCGCCTGCCTCCATGGCTCGGCGCGCGTGGCTGTGCACCCCGCCTTCCGACTTGACGGCAGCGGCAGCTGCGAGCTGAACCAGCTGGATCTCCTTTTCCGCCAAGGGGCCCGCCTCGCGAACGGCCCTGCCCAGATCGCCCACCGCGTCCAATAATTGGGGATAGCGCTGGCGCATCCTCTGATAGTGTTTTGGGGTCTGGCTCATGTTCTTGTCCTCCCGTTTCAACGGATTGCGCTTGTGCAAGCGTGGTTGCGGGCTTTTTTCCCTCAGGGAAGAGCCCGATCCTCAAGGACAGGAAAGCATGGATTGAACGGTGTGTAAATACCGGGAAGAGAGATCAGCGGAGAGTGAAGCGGACAAGAGAAAAAGGATGAGGAGAGGATGATGAGAACCGGGGCCCGGAAGCGGCGGGCCCCGGTAGGATGATATCGGGCGGCCTCAGGCGGCCTTTTCCAGGCTCACGGCACAGACTTTGTATTCCGGAATCCTGGCTATGGGGTCCGTGGCCGGATTGGTCAGCACATTGGCGTTGCTCTCCACGTAGTGGAAGGTCATGAACACAGTGCCCGGGCTGATGTCCTCGGTAACGTAGGCGGCCGCCTCCACGCTCCCCCGTCTGGAGGCCACCCGGACTCTGTCTCCGGTCCGTACTCCGAGCTTTCGGGCATCGTCGGGATGGATCTCCATCCAGCCCTCCGGAGCCTCGCGTTCCAGAGTGGGGGAGTTATGGGTCATGGTTCCGGTGTGGTAGTGGGTGTAGATCCGCCCCGTGGTGAGCCAGTAGGGGTATTCCTGGTCCACGCTTTCCGCCGGCGCCTGGTGTTCCACGCCATGGAATAGCCCCAGACCGCGCGCGAAGCGCTCCTGGTGCAGGATCTTGGTTCCCGGATGCCCGGTGTCCGGGCAGGGCCACTGCAGGCCGTCCCCCTCCAGGCGCTGGTAGGTGATGCCCCCGTAGGAGGGGGTGAGCTGAGCGATCTCCTGCATGATCTCTTCCGGTGAGGAGTAGGACATGGAATAGCCCAGCCTGTTGGAGAGATCCTGGATGATCTCCCAGTCCTGGCGCGAGTCGCCCACAGGCTCCACCGCCTTTCTCACCCGCATCACCCGGCGCTCGGTATTGGTGAAGGTACCGTCCTTTTCCGCGAAGGAGACACCGGGCAGGACCACGTGCGCCATTTGGGCGGTCTCGGTGAGAAAGATGTCCTGGACTACCACAAAGCGCGCCTGCTGCAGGGCGTGGCTTACGTGATCCGAATCCGGGTCGCTCATCACTGGATTTTCTCCCAGGACATAGAGACCCTGCACGCTTTTGTCCTCCAGGCCGGCCAACATGTCCGGAATGGGCAGCCCGGGTTTATCCGAGAGCTCCGCCTGCCAGGCGGAGGCGAACTTGCTGTTGGCCTCGGGATTGGACACCTGCTGGTACCCGGAGAAGACATTGGGCAACCCGCCCATGTCGCAGGCGCCCTGCACGTTGTTCTGCCCCCGCAGGGGATTGAGCCCGGTGCCGGGCCGGCCGATGTTGCCGGTGAGCATGGCCAGGTTGGCCAGGGACTTGACGTTGTCCACTCCAGTGGTGTGCTGGGTGATCCCCATGCAGTAGAGGATGGAGGCTGCATTGGCCCGGGCGTAGAGCTCGGCGACGCGCTCGATGTCCCCGGCGGGGACCCCGGTGATCCCCTCCACGACCGAGGGGGAATACTGCTTGACCGTGTCCCTGAGGGACTCGAATCCCTCGCAGCGCTGGTCGATGAATTCCTGATCCTGCCAGCCCTGTTCCAGGATGACGTGCATGATCCCGTTCAAAAGGGCCACATCCGTTCCCAGCTTCTGCTGGACGTGGACGTCGGCCAGGCGGGCGATGTGGATCCGCCTGGGATCGGCCACGATCACCCGGGCGCCCTTCTCCTTCGCCCGGTAGACCCGGTCCGCGATAATGGGATGGGAGGAGGTGGTGTTGGAGCCGGTGATGAAGATGCAGTCCGCCTCCTCGATGTCCCCTATGGAGTTGGTCATCGCCCCGCTGCCGAATGCCGTGGCCAGACCGGCCACTGTGGAGGAGTGTCAGAGCCGGGCGCAGTGGTCGATGTTGTTGGTCCCTGTAGCGGCCCGGGCGAATTTCTGCAGCAGAAAGTTCTCTTCGTTGGTTACCTTGGCCGAGGTGAGGAAGGCCAGGCTGTCCGGGCCGTGCTCGGAGCGGATCGCGGCAAGCTCCGACGCGGTGTAGTCCAGGGCCTCCTCCCAGGAGACGGGGACAAGCCGGCCTTCCTTGCGGATGAGCGGGGAGGTGAGCCTTTGATCGCTCTGGACGAACTCGTGGGCGTTCCAGCCCTTGATGCAGAGCCTGCCCTGGTTCACCGGGCTCGTCTTGCAGGGAATGGTCCCGGTTAAACGGCCGTCCAGATTCTCCAGATAGAAATTGCACCCGCAGCCGCAATAGGTGCAGGTGGTGAGTACGCTCGAGTATTCCATGGTTCCCTCGGTCGCGGGATGTCGTGTTCCCTGGTTTCCGTCCTACTGCTCGTCCGCGATCTGAAGCGGCGGCTTTTGCGAGGTCTCGCCGGTATGGTAGGAGAACTCCTCCTCCATGATCTGACCCACCTTCTTGTACAGGGTCCGCAGCGGGATCTCCGCGGGGCAGGCCTGCTCGCAGAGGCCGCAGTCGATGCATCTGCCGGCCATGTGCACGGCCCGGGTGAGGTGAAAAACGGGGTTTTCCGGCGGAAGATTGCGGGTTCGGATGAGGTTCTGGTCCTCAAGGCTGCATTCGCGGCAGAAACAGACAGGGCAGATATCGCGGCAGCCGTAGCATTTGACGCATTTGTCGAATTCCCGCAGCCAGTGGCGCATCCGTTCGGAGGGCTCCAGTTCCTCGAGCCTGGCGACGGAGGCGAAGGCCACGGGCTCGGTCTTCTCCCCGGCAACCGGCTCCCTGGCATAGGGACGCTCGCATTCGCATTCCTCGGCCAGCTCCCGGGGACAGGCGATGCCCACGGGGACTACCTTGTCCCGGTCCAGCTGGTTCCAGGCGGCAAGGGACTCCAGGGCCCGCTCGTCGCAGCCGCGCACCAGGATCCCCAGGCTGGCCCCGGGATCGTTCCTGGCCAGGGTGAGCAGGATCTTGGTCAAGGGGTAGCGGGCGTCACCAGGGCGTTCCTTGTCACCCAGGGACATGCCCTCCAGGTCCTTGGGGTCCTGGAAGAGATAGGGGACGATGTGGCCGTTTTGTTCCCGGAGCCCGAGAAAACCCTGAATCGTTCCCCCTTCCAGGAGCTCCCTCACTTTCTGCTGCACTTGTTCGATCATGTGCTATCCGCGCTCTGGGTGTGAATTTATCAGGGCGCCCATAAATCTTCCAATTGCGGCGTTGCTTCAAAAAGTTCAAACTCTCACGTAGGCTAACTACTCCCCAGTGAAACAAAAGAAGGTTTCACGGGGTAAACTACGACCTTGAACTTTTTTCGCGCCTTGCACTTGGAATTTTTGAACGCCCTGTCTGATAGGG
>JAIPEP010000115.1 GCA_021737085.1 Desulfohalobiaceae bacterium
GCGGCGGAAATAGCAGATCTCCGTCTGTTCGCAGGTGAGCAGGATGCTCCCCCGGCCGTCCTTCCCGAGTATGGAGGCAAGAAGATTGAAGATATACTTGAGCCTTTCCGGATCGTGGGGCACATTTCTGCCCCCGCAGGTCGATTTTTTTGGTTTGCTCCTTTCAGGACACAACCCCGGAGCGCACCGCATCCACGCCGATCCGGTCCATCATGGATCCCATGCGCTCGTTCTTCTTGGCGTTTTGCTGATAGTAATCCATGAGGCGGTCCACAAGACTCATCACCTGCTCCGAAGCAAGCTCCTCCGCCAGAGTATCCGCTAAACGGGGGTTCTGGCCCCAGGAGCCGCCGGTCTTGGAAAGGCCAGGGACAACTCCAAGGCATTATTTTAAATTCTAGCACGGATGTTATTGTATGTCAGGTGTATCAAGCGCTCTTTACTCCGCATGCCGAGCAAGGCAAAATGCTAACCTGAGCTTGGAAACCATGCCTCCTCGTCTTTGGCTCAGCCGGCCTGAAGCAGTGGCTGGAAGCTCTCAAGTAGACGCAGGGATGAAAAGAGGTGCCGAATGGAACTCGAGGAACGCCTCTATGCCGCCGCCAGCCGCATGGCGAAAGGGTTGCGCCTGGAGCGGGTCTGCCTTGGTTTGGGCTACACCGCTGTCGCCGTGAGCGACGGAGGTCTTGGCGTAGCCAACACCTGGATGGATGCCTCGGGCTCCTGCCGTCTCGTGGATCCGGACACGGAGCTGGAGGATTGCCAGCCAAGCGACCTGCTGGAGGGAATCCGCTCCGAGGAACCACTGCTGCGCAGTCTGGCTCTGGCCCTGATAAACGCAATCAACTCCCATAATGCCATGGAAATGCCCCGTGACGAGGGAAATACGCTGCTTTTCTCCCATCTGGGCCTGGGGGCGGGAAGCAGGGTGTGTATGGTGGGCTATATCCCGCCTCTGGTAACCAGGCTCCATAAAGCCGGGGCCGAGGTGGAGGTCCTGGACCAAGGCAAGGGTCTCGGAGACAGGAACAGATTCCAGGAAAAGCTGGCCTCCTGGGCGGACCGGGCCCTCATAAGCGCCACTTCTCTTCTCAACCGGAGCCTGGAAGACCTGCTTGCCTGCGCGGGAGACCAGGTGCAAAGCGCTCTCCTGGGGCCGAGCACTCCCCTCATTCCCCAAGCCTTCTCCCATCTCCCGGTCCATCTATTGTGCGGAATGGTGCCCCTGGACCAAAAGGCCCTGTTCCGCAACATTCGGCAAGGCAAGGGCACTCCGGCGATCAAGCGAAACGCGCGCAAGGTCGCAGTGGAGCCAACATCATAGGGCCGTGGTAATCCTTCACGGACCACGTCCCCTGCTCCGCATCAGAGCTGACAAGTCACTCCAGAAGCTAGCTGTCCACCCGGTAATGGCACCCTGTGCTCCTCATGTTACGCAGGGCGAAAAAGGTGATCAGATTGGCAGTCTGACAGCCGTGGAACAGCTGGATCAGTGGCCTAGTGATGGGGGTGTGGCGATAAAACTCGTAGAGACGCTTGTTCAGATTGTACAGATCGTCGTACGCCCGGTTCAGTCTGGAGGTGGTACGCACGATGCCCACGTAGTTCCACATGGTGCTCTTGATAGTGGCCCAGTCCTGGGCGATCAAGGCCGGATCCTCCCGGTCCTCGCTGCCGGGATTGGTCCAGTGCGGGATGCTCCCGGTAAGCTTGGCAGAGAGGCGGGATTTCTTGCTAATCTTAGACCCTATGGACTCCGCAGCGCTTTGGCCCCAGAGCAGCCCTTCCAGCAGCGAGGTGCTGGCCAGGCGGTTGGCTCCGTGAACTCCGGTGCAGGTGCACTCGCCTACCGCATAAAGCCGGTGCAGAGTGCTCCGCCCCTGCTGGTCCACCAGGATGCCCCCGCAGAAGAAATGGGCCGCGGGGACCACCGGAATGGGCTGCCGGGTCATATCCAGGCCCAGATCCAGGCAGCGGCGATGGATGGTGGGGAACCGCCGGGGCAGATCATTCTCCACGTAGTTCGCCGCGTCGAGATAGACAAAGTCGTCACCGGTTTTGAGCATCTCCTCCACGATAGCCCTGGTGACCACGTCCCTGGGCGCCAGGTCCCCCCGGGGGTCGTACTCCTTCATGAAGGGCTTGCCGTCCTGACGGATAAACTTGGCCCCCTCCCCCCGGATGGCCTCGGTGATCAAGAACTGCTGTCCACCCCGCTGGAAGAGGGCCGTGGGATGGAACTGGACGTACTCGCAGTTCATGACCTTGGCCCCGCTGCGCTGGGCCATGGTTAGCCCGGAGCCGATGGAGTCCGGGGTGTTGGTGGTATGCAGATAGACCTGCCCCACTCCCCCTGTGGCCAGGACGGTGTAGTCTGCCAAAGCCACTTCCACCTGGCCGGTATGCTGATTGAAAAGATAGGCCCCCACACACTGGTTGAGAAGCTGGTACTTGTACTCCAGCCGCTGCGAGTGGTGGTGGGTGGTCAACAGGTCCACTGCTGTGCGTCGGGTCAAAAGATTGATGTTCTCCGACCTTATTACCGCCTGCTTTAGGCGATCCATTATGGCCCTGCCGGTATAGTCCGCGCAAAACAGGATCCGGTTCCGGTTATGGCCTCCTTCCCGCGTCAGCTTGAAGGAGCCATCCTCTTCCCGCTCGAAGGGGACACCCAACCAGTCCACCAGGATCTGACGAACCGATTCCGGCCCGTGTTTGCTTAAGAATTGCACTGCCCGTCGATAATTCTGATTCCATCCTGCGGTCAGAATGTCCCGTCGCAGCTTCTCCTGGTTATCCTCGCGGCCTTGATAGACTATCCCTCCCTGGGCCAGGGAAGTATTTCCGTCGTCCAGATTCCGGCCTGCGCAGACCAGGGTGACCTCGCATCCTTGTTCCGCCAGATACAGGGCTGTGGTGCACCCTCCGATACCGGAGCCGATAACCAGGACCTCGCTGCGGATCCTGGCAGAGCCGTTGTTTTCTTCCCCCTTGTGGGCCATATTCCTCTCGCTTTATAGTACTCCTCCCGCAGCCGGGACGTTTGGATCAGCCCCCGGACGGCGCGCAGGTCAACTCGCTCTTCAGGCTAAAATCCTTGGAGCGGGCCGCATTGGTCAGTCTGCCCGCGGAAATGTAGTCCGCCCCCAAACCGGCCAGCTCGCCGATATTCTCCCTATCGACTCCTCCGCTTATCTCTGTCTCTATACCCGCGGGTATCCGACACAGGGCCCGAGACAGGTCCTCCGGGCCCATGTTGTCCAGTAGGATGCGCTCCACTCCGGCGGATACGGCCTGTTCCACCTCCCTTAAAGTCCTGCACTCCACCACAATGGGGGGACAGGGGGAATAGGCCTGCCGGAGCAGGTTAACTGCCCGGTTAATCCCTCCGCAGCGATCCAGATGGTTGTCCTTGAGCATGAGCATCTGGGTCAGGTTCATGCGGTGGTTTTTCCCGCCACCCAGCCGTACGGCGTATTTTTCCGGGTAGCGCAAACAGGGGAGTGTCTTGCGCGTATCCAAAAGTAGCGTCCCTGTTCCGCGCAGGCGCTGGACAAAACTGGCGGTGAAGTCGGCAATCCCGGACAGATGCGCCACATAGTTGATAAACACACGCTCCGCCCGCAGAATGCTTCGGGCCGAGCCCTGCAGGCGGCAGACGCAGTCCCCTGCCCCGACCGGGGATCCTTCCGGGACATCCTGTTTCACTTGCACCCTGTCCGCGGCACCCAGTCGCTCCAAGATAACTTCCGCCAGGGGCAGGCCGGCCACCAGGGTGGATTCCTTGGCGATAAGGTCAGCGCTAAGGGTATCCGTCTCCGCAAAGATACCGTTGCTGGTCAGATCCGGGCCGTCCTCCTCCAGGGCCATATCCACGCCCCGCAATAAAAAGTCCCGGGCTTCCCCGGCAAAAAAGGCATGGAAAAGATCCCGGCCCCTATCCTCCATCTTCTTCCCCTCTCTGTACCGATCGATACGCTCCGTCAATAGAGCTCTGCACTCCTATCATTTTGTTTATCCATCAGGACAACTCCACGCTCTGGCCCGGATACATGGCGAACAGGCTCGTCTCCTGGCTCACCGTCTCCAGCTCGACCCTGAATTGCTCCGTATCCTGCTCCAGGACAGGGAAGGTCCCCCAGTGCATGGGCACCACCGACTTGCAGCCGAGCAGACTGCAGGCCATGGCGGCCTGTCTGGAGTCCATGGTGAAGACCCCGCCTGTGGGGAGCATGGCCAAATCAATGGAAAACAGCCGCCCCCAAAGACTCATGCTGGAGAACACCCCGGTATCTCCGGCGTGATAAACACAGAAGCCATCCTCCAGGGTGATGATGTATCCCACCGGATAGCCCGTGGCCGAGGAATGGAAGGCCTGGACCATGGTCACCTGCACGCCGTTGTGCTCCACGGTTCCTCCAATATTGAATCCTATGCCGTTCTTTATTTGTTCCTGTGGCACCCCCAGGTCCACAAGCTTCTGGGCCGTTTCCACGATAGCCAGGGCCATGGCGCCCGTTCTCTTGCAGATCTCCGCGGCCTGCCCCAAGTGGTCGTCGTGGTCGTGGGTCACCAGGACCATATCCATCTTGCCCAGGCTGTCCGATCCGATGCTAGCGGAGGGATTACCTTCGAACCAGGGATCGATGATAAGCTCTGTATGAGGTGTGGAGATCTGAAAATTGGAGTGACCGTGCCAAGTCAGGGAATTGCTCATCGCAAGGACCTCCTAGCGGTTGCATAGTTTGGCTTAAGTCCTTCTGTTGGGAACAAGTGAGTTTAGCCTAACGCAGGCTCTGAGCCTTGACAAGCAAAAGCCGATGACCTAGGAATGGATTACAGCTTTCGAGAAGTTGGGAGTACCCGGAAAAATACTTGGAAAGCTTCAGCAGTGAATCTGCGAGCGATAGGATCTTACGGGCAATTAGCTCAGTCGGATAGAGCGCCAGCCTCCGGAGCTGGAGGCCGCAGGTTCGAATCCTGCATTGCCCATTTTCTACCATCACTTCAAGGGGTTACATACTCTATGTAACCCCCTTTTTTTGTCGTGCGCCCGGCAGGGCCCAGGACGCAAAAAGGCCTTTCACCCAAGGGGATGAAAGGCCTTTTTAGCTGTAAGGGGGCGGCAGACCGGTTTACTTCGCTTCCGGACCGAAGATTTCTTCTGGTTTATCCCTATTGCCGGTGTCGCCGGGGAAGTCCTCGTAGCGGTGGGCCTTCTCCCCGGATTCCAGGAGCTCGTTCGCCTCGGTCATAAACTCGTTGTAGGTGTGCTTGAGCTCGTAGAAGCCGTGCCACCAGGTATAGTCGGGACCCATCATAGCTGCGCCCATGCGGGCACGCCGTCCCTCGTGGTGCCACAACTCATAGAAGGCCACCTCCAAGTGCTCGTCGAAGAAGCGGCTGTCGTCCAGCAGACCCTTTTCGTAGAGAGTATCCAGCTTGGCCTTGGCCGGCTTAAAGTATTCCTCGTTGTACTGCTCCACCGCCTTGTCCAGCTCGCGATAGTGGTTGTCCGTCCACCGCTCGCTGTGGCACTGCATGCAGATCTTCTTCATTTTATCCCGTTCCGTCTGCCAGTCGGTGTCCGCGGGGAAGGGGGAGAACTCCGAAGGCCGAATAGTGAGCGGGGCCTGGATCTCCCAGGAGAGACGCTCGGTCACGTCGTGGGTGGTCTCGACTCCGCCGGATCCGGACATGTGGCAGGCTGAGCAGGAAGGTGCCCGGTAGTCCACCCCGGGTGTCCAGGTGCCGGGAGCGGCGTCCCAGTTGTATTCATCCCCGTAGGCCTGGGTGATGTAGCCGTGCTTGGATTCGTGGTAGATCTCCTTCTGGGGATGGTCCGGGCCCAGGTGACACTGGCCGCAGGAGTCCGGCTTGCGGGCCTCGGCCACGGAAAGGCGGTGCCTGGTGTGGCAGGAGGTGCAGCTGCCCTTGCTTCCGTCCGGATTGATGCGGCCCACACCTACGTTGGGCCAGGTGCCTTCCTCGAAATCTCCTTCCTCCGTAGTCTTCACCACACTACCGTGACACTTGAAGCAGCCACTGGAGCGCTCGAAGTCGCTGTTCATCCCGTCGTTGAGCCAGGGATCGAGCTTCCAGATGATCTCCAGGGTGTTGGCGTGCTTGCTCTTACTGTATTCCTCCGCCTCGTCCGGGTGACAGCGGGAGCAGTCCTTAGGGGTCACGATGGCGGCCACAGGCACGCGGTACTCCTTGCTGCCCCACTTGTCGTCCGGCTTTTGGTATTCCTCGTAGTGATCCTGGCTCACTCCCGGATCGTGCTCTTCGGCCAAGTGACAGTCCAGACAGGTGATATTGGACTTGGCGTGCTCGCTATTGGCCCAGTCGGCAAATAGCCCCGGGCTCTCCTCCTTGTGGCACTGGATGCAGGCCTTGGCCTCCTTGGGCATCTTCCGGGTAATCTGGAACTGTTTCTTCTTCAGCTGATTGCCCTGCTCCACGCCCTCGGAGCCGCTTTGGGCGTAGGCCAGGGATCCCAGGGCAGTGAGCCCGATCAGAGCGAAAAAAAGCATTTTTCTGAACATAGCCGCCCCCTTTTGTCTCAACCTTGATCTGACTCCATTATCTCAATCCATGGAGTAGGATGTAGCGACAGACATTTTATCTTGAGACTTATCCTGCTTTGAACAAGCCCTAAAACGGCTGTTAATCAAAGCTGTCCTGTACTGCCGGCTCATACTGGTAGCCCTTTTTGGGGAAATGGACCAGCTTGTCGTGGCAATCCACACATTTTTTGCGGTTGTCCGGCTTGGAATAGAGCACGTTCCGATGGGCCAGCATGGCCCCCCGCTGATAGGGCATATTTAAGATGTTGCGATGGCACTTGCGGCAGCGGTCGTTGGTCATGTCCTCGTACACGGCCTGACGATTCTCGGCGTGATTGTAGTCCGAGGTGTCCGTAGTGAAGTGGATGATAATGTCCTTGAGACCGTGATAGGTCTTTTTGTAGAAAAAGTCGAAGGTGTTATGCGGCTTAGGGAGATGGCAGTCCATGCAGTCGGCCACCACACCCTGGGGGTTGTTTGCGTGGGTGGAGGTCTTCCAGGTGTTGTAGGCATACTCGATTTCATGGCAGGAGGAACAGAACTGAGGAGTGGAGGTCCGGACCATGGTGTAGTAGGTCATGCTGAAAAGGGGAAAGGCGATTAGAACACCGAGGATGACGAACAGGACTGGCTTGACGAATCTGGGCATGGCGGGACTCCTGGATGCCGCTGCTCAGGATGCAATGCTCCCTATCTACGCTGGGGGACTGTCCCCTTGGTGAAAATCATTTCCTGAAGGCAAGGGGATTTTCACCA
>JAIPEP010000116.1 GCA_021737085.1 Desulfohalobiaceae bacterium
GGAAGGAGACGGCGTCTAATCAGGATCGGTGATCGCTCTCCGCTGCAAGCAGGGCCGCTCCCAGAGCCCCGGTCATGTCAGGGGTGTCCGGCACGACGATCTCCTGCTGCAGCTCTTCTCGCAGGAGGCGGAGCAGGCAGGCGTTTTGTGCCACTCCGCCGGTGAAGGCCACTTCCGGAGTGAGGGACACCCGCTTGAGCATGGCTGTCGCCCGCCGGACCACGGACATGTGCAGTCCCTTGGCGATTTCTCTCCGGTCCGCTCCCCCCGCGATGGCGGAGGTAACCTCGGACTCGGCGAAGACGGTGCACATGCTGCTTATCTGTTGCATCCCCTCTGCATGCAGGGCTTGCGCGCCGAAATTCTCAAGGGGAAATCCCAGGTTCGAGGCCATGATCTCCAGGAATTTCCCCGTGCCCGCGGCGCAGCGGTCGTTCATCTCGAACTTGGCTACTTTGCCCCCGTTGGCGAGGGAAATGGCCTTGGTGTCCTGGCCCCCGATGTCCAAAACGGTGCGGCAGTCCGGGCAGGACTGCCGCACCCCCCGGGCGTGGGCCTTGATCTCGGTCACGCTGGGGGCCTGGAAATGGAGCTGGGCCATAGTGCGCCCGTACCCCGTGGCCAGAACCCGGTCCCACGCCGCCTGATCCAGCAGCCCCTCAGCCACGCCCCGGGGATCGTAACCGGTATCCGCGATTGCCGTGTGAACGATTTCTTCGCCGCGAAGCACCACCAGCTTCACGCTGCGGGAGCCGATGTCGAGGCCTGCCGTTCTCATATCCGCCCCTATTTCAAAAGCTCCAGGAAGGCTTCCACCCGGGTCTGCAGCTGCCCCAGGTCCTCCTGGCTGTAGTCCGTCTCCAGCCTGAGGACGGGGATTCCCTTGTCCTCCAGGGCCTTTTCCACGCCGAAGGATTCCATGAGATAGGGCTGGCAGAACTGCAGGCCGTAGTGGATCACCCCGTCGGCCCGGTAGCGCTTGGCCATATCCAGGATATGCTCGGTGCGGTCCGGATTGGGGGTGAAGATGGCGCAGTCTATCTGAAAATAACGCTCGATCACCGCCTCCATGAGCTCCTCCAGGGTCTCCCCGTCCTCTCCGGTCTGATTGCGGCTGCCGCGCTCCCCGACGCAGGATTCTTCGCCCACGATGACCGCGCCCGCGGATTCCACCATATGGGGAACCTTCCAATTGGGCACTGCCATGGGGCACCCGGAAACAAGGATTCGGGGAGCGTTGGCCGGGAAGGCCCCTTCCCCGCGTTCAATTCTCTCCTCCAGCTCGTCGCAGATCTTGTGCACCTCCCTGGCGAAGCGCCGCGGGTCCTCGTAGAGGAATATCTGGCTGGCCAGCAGGGCATCCAGGCCGGATATGGGAGCGGGGTCCGCCGTGCGCAGGCTCTGCAGGCGATGGATGGCCCTTCTCTTCTCGTTGACCATCCGGATGCCGTTTTGGAGTGCCGCCGCATCAACCTGGAAGCCGGTCAGATCCTGCATTGCCTCCAGGAAGCGGTAGAACTCCGCGCGCAGCATCTGCCTTCCCTGCTCGGATTTCATCTGGGGCAGATCCATGACGTACAAGTTGGGCACCAGATCGCGGAGGGTCTCGTAGAACTTCTTCTTCCCGTCGCAGGTGTTTTCCCCCACGATCATGTCCGAGCCCTCCAGAAAGGGGCAGACCCGGCCCAGCTTGAAGCCCAGGGAGGACTTGATCAGGGAACAGGTGTTGCGTGGCAGGTATTTCTCCACCTCCTCCTCTGCGAAGTCCGCTCCGGAGCACAGGCCCACCAGCGTGGCATTCGCGGCCTGGACGATCTCCTCGGGGACAAAGACGCAATAGGAGCCAACGAGCTTCCTTCCCTGCTGTTTTTCCTGCAAAAGCTCTCCGATCCGCTGGCAGTGGATCTCGCTCATGACAAAGTCGAAGTAGCTGGTACTTTCGGGCCGGTTTTTCTGGGAGAGGTGGATTTGTTGATAGGCATCGGAAAGAACGGAGAGGAGCTGATCATGGGCCTGCAAGTCCAGGCCCAGCTCGGTCCACATTCTTCTGTTCGCTTCACTCATGGGATGTTCTCCTGACGGTTTCGCAGCCATGGATTTTTTCTGGATTTCCATCTCTTTTCATCAGACTTCGGGGAAGGGGACAAATGGAAATTCCTGATCCATTGGCCCCGAAATCATGGAGAAATTCAATGGGAGGTCCGGAAGGCGGGGCGGGCTCGCCCTTTATCAAGCGAATAGAGCGGAATAATAAGCCCGGCATTTGATGCATTCTTATCCTTCATCATGAGGTCTGCTACTCATATATCCTCCGTATCTGGCTGATTCGCCGGAAAATATAAACCCCCTTGCCCTGATACGGCATTTGCGTTATGTCTATTACAGCATTTGGCGGCTCCGTGGGACCGCGCAACTTTCCAAAAATGGTGATCCGTATGACGACCCAGGACAAAAAACAAAGTTATCGAATTAAGGTGGGCAAGGCTGCCGAGAAAACGACTTTTGTCAGTAAGGAAAAAAAAGACTCAGTCACTGACGCACAGCCTTGTCTTGGAGGCAATCGTCTGGCTTTTCAGTTGAATAACGGAGATGTTTCCCCGGAAAATGTGAACAAAAGCCCGGAATTCACTGCCGAGGAGAGGTTGTTTGCTATATTCCCCTGGGTGCAAAAGCGCTTGGATTTGTCCCGTAGACGGCTAAGCGAGCTTACCAGGATACCGGAGCGGACACTGGAGAGAAGACGCTTGCAGGGCCGCTTTGAGCCGACTGAATGGGACAGGGTCAATCGGTTCAAGGAACTTTATGATACCGCTGTCGATGTCCTTGAAACTGAGCGGAACGCGAGGGAGTGGTTAAAGACTCCCAAAAAAGTGCTCAACGGGGAAACCCCACTGGACATGGCGAAGTCGGAATCCGGCGCTCGTGAAGTGCACGACACTCTCATGAGAATCGAATACGGCGTGTTTGCCTAATGCCAGAGATGCGTGGCTGGAGACTGGTCAAGACGAAGCGGAAGGACTCTGCCTTTGACGGCAAAGGGGCTGGGCTGTTCGGCGGGCGCTGGAACAGGAAGGGGGAATGGGTCGCTTACGCGACGTCCTGTGCCGGAGTTGCGGTCCTGGAGGTCTTTGTGAATCTGGAGATCAGTTCACTAAGCGACCTGCGGAGCATACACTATACGATTATCGGCTTCACGCTGCATATTCCCACCTACACTCGGATAACAAGAGATCAGTTGCCGGACGGATGGCGACTGGACCCGCCTCCGAAAACCCTGCCCATGATGGGGTCCCAGTGGTTCAGGGAAGAAGATACTCCTGCTCTACTGGCTCCTAGCGCCGTCGTGCCCCAGGAAGAAATCATTATTCTCAACCCGTCTCATCCACAACTCAAGTATGATGTTTTTCTTGAAGAGGAATATATTTTCGACCCCCGTATGGTAAAGGGCGAAGAAGAGAGGGGTTGACTTTCGGCACTGTCCTGTCGTCACTAGGTCACGATGCAAGAACTTAAACAATTTGATCCTATCTCAGGCAATCCATAACGGAATAGTAGGCCTGGCACTTAATGCAATGTTTTTTCTTTATTAAGCTGAACTGCAAACACAAAAATGTGTTCAACATAGGATTTCCCCGAAAGTCCGAGAGGAGCCGGGGACGAACTTATCCGAGGATTGCGCGAGCTTTGAGATCATCTTCTGCTGGCTCTTGTGCAATCCGCTGACAACTGTGTGAAATTCCTCGACCAGCTCGGGATCCTGAAGGACCGCTCTGGCCACCGCAAGAGCCTGGCGCAAATCTTTCTCCTTTTTGGCCGGATCGCGCCGTTTACTGGAGACGGCCAGCTTGTGCGCCAGGAAGGCTGGCATTGAGGGGACGGTAATCTTACCCAGATCCCGAAACCGATAAGTTCGAGGATGATCCAGGAGGATTTTCAGATACGGCACGGGCTGGGGAGCTATATCAAGCTCACGGATATAGGTGTCTCCCTCGCTCTTTCCATCCCCCATTCGGTGCTTGAGAAATTCGATGCTTATATCGCCAGCGAGATAGGCAATGCTTCCGTCCTTCCTGTTTCGGTCCTCCTGAAAGCCCATTTCGCGGAGTTTTTCGCCGATCTTGACCGGAGTGCCCCGGTAGGGAATCTTGATGGCAAAATCAACATCAACAGTCCGTATAGGGTAATGCTCGACCCCGAGATAATTCTGGTAGACTTTGAAGCACCAGGAGCCAACGAGTTGGAGTCCTTCGTCCCAAAGTCCCTCGTGGTCCATTAATTGGAAAAGCTCCTTGATCCTTCCGGTGAAGTCCTCGTGGTCCATATTTTTTGCCCTCAGTTTTTTTAATGCGTCTTTTGCACGACGTAGCTCAATGAGATTGCTTTTACTTTGTTCGATAGACTTTTGCACTCTCTGCATATGCAAAGAGCTCTCGGGACCTAAGTAGAGGTCACGCCTTTTTCCATTGTGGACTTTCCGCAGATAATTGTAGGTCTTGCCATTGATTTGCTTTCTGATTAGGGAGCCTCTTTCATTTACCAGCAATCGTCCGACGAGCATGGTCTTGGTTCTGCGGTAATATGCAGTATTTTCGCGCAGTATATCGTCGATTACTGTAGTCATAGCGGAAGCCTTTTTGGGCTTATATTACCCACTTCTTTTTTATTAGTCAAGTTTAAGTGGGTAGTAACCCAAGAAGGACAAGGGCAACGGGTATTGCGAATGGCCAAACTCCCGCTTCCGTCAGTTTGAGGATTTTTTAGAGTAATGCGCGTGGGGTGTTTTGGTCAGTGAGTCATTGTGAGAGCTTTGGAAGGGGAGAAGTCCTCCATCCTGTAATCGTAATCATTCTTGCCCCCTGAATGGTCATGGCGCGGGCAAGCTTTGCTTGCCAACCGCGTCCCTCTTGTTCCCCAAATCGAATGAGCGCTTGCGAACGGACGGCTTACACAGAATCCGGGTTGTATTGAAAAGCAGTGTGTCCGGGTGTACCCTTTGCATGGGTTGGAGGAAGCCCTGCTTCAGCTGGAGCAGGCGATCCGTTCACTGGTTATGTGGAGAGCCCTATGCCGGTGCACAATAGCGATCTGGAGGAAATGTTCACCACCCTGGCCGATCTGCTGGAGATCGAGGGGGCCAATCAGTACCGGGTCCGGGCCTATCGCAACGCCGCCCGGATCGTGGGTGGATATCCCCGGCGTCTCGCGGACATGGTCCAGCAGGGCGAGGACTTGACAGCTATCCAGGGGGTAGGCAAGGAGCTGGCCGGCAAGATCGAGGAGGCGGTCCGGAGCGGGGACATGACCGCCCTGCAGAAGCAGCGGGAAAAGCTCCCCTCGGGCCTGCTCCAGCTGCTGGATCTGGAGGGGCTGGGGCCCAAGAAGGTGAGCGCCCTGTATCGGGAATTGGGTATTACCGGCCCCGAGGACCTGAAGGAGGCCGCCGGGGAGGGTCGGATCCGGGAGCTCAAGGGCTTCGGGAAGAAGACCGAGGAGAAGATCCTGCATGAACTGGAGCAGCCTGCGCCTCATCAGGAGCGGCGATTTCTGCTCCCCAGGGCCGAGGAGGTCGTCGGCGTGCTGCAGGACTATCTCCGGCAGGCTCCCGGATTAATCAAGCTGGAGATTGCGGGCAGCTTCCGCAGGCGGAAGGAGACTGTGGGGGATCTGGATATCCTGGTCCAGGCAGAGGACAACAGTCGGATCATGGAGCACTTTGTGGCCTTCGAGGACGTATCCGAGGTCCTGATGCAGGGCGAGACCCGGACCAGCGTGGTGCTCCGGGGCGGAATGCAGGTCGACCTGCGCGCCGTGCCCGGGCAGAGCTTCGGCGCGGCCCTGCACTACTTCACCGGATCCAAGGCCCACAATATCGCGGTCCGCAAAATGGGCCAGAACCTGGGGTACAAGATCAACGAATACGGAATCTACCAGGGGGAGGAGCAGATCGCCGGTAGCACCGAATCCGGGGTGTACCAAGCGGTGGGGCTCACCTATATTGAGCCGGAGCTGCGCGAGGATCTGGGCGAGCTGGAGGCGTCTGCCAACGGGACCCTGCCCGAGCTCGTGAGCGCTGCAGACATTCGCGGGGACCTCCACGTGCACAGCCACTACAGCGACGGAGCGGAGAGCCTCCGCGATCTGGCCCTGGCAGCCGGGGCCAGGGGATACGCCTATCTGGCGGTGACCGACCACAGCCAGAGGCTTTCCGTGGCCAGGGGCCTGGGCAGCGAGCGGCTGCTCCAGCAGCTGGAGGAGATCGACAAGGTGAATGCCCAGGGTGAGGGCGCGACACTGCTCAAGGGCATCGAGGTGGATATCCTGCCCGACGGTGGACTGGATCTGCCGGAGGATGTTCTCCGCCGCCTGGATCTGGTGGTCTGCGCCATCCACTCCGGGTTCAACCTCTCCGGACAGGCCCAGACGGAGCGGCTCCTGGCCGCGCTGGAGCATCCCTGCTGCAGCGTCCTGGCCCATCCCACGGGCCGCATGCTGCAGAGCAGGTCCCCGTACGATGCCGACATGGAGCGGGTTATCCGACGCGCCGCTGAGCGCGGCGTGATCCTGGAGATCAACTCCCAGCCGGACCGGCTGGACTTGAGTGACGTGCACATCCGCATGGCCAGGGAGGCCGGGGCGCGGATGGTCATCTGTACGGATGCCCACAACGCGGCGGGCCTGGATCTGGTCCGCTACGGCGTGGATCAGGCCAGGCGGGGGTGGCTGAAGAAGTCGGATGTGGCCAATACCCTGGAGCTTGCCGAGCTGAGACGTCTCCTGAGCCCCTCGAAATATGTTTAGCAGGGCGTTGAAAATCTTCCAATTGCTGCGTTGCTTCAAAAAGTTCAAACTCTCACGTAGGCTAACTACGCTACGACCTTGAACTTTTTTCGCCCGTCACTTGAAATTTTTGAACGCCCTGCCTGATAGGGACTTTTTCAGGCTGTTAGCCGGATACGCGTATGCATCTGTCCACACTCGGCGATCTTCTGGATCGGATGCCCCGCCTCGGCGGGCGCGAAGCGATCCGGGACAGCACGGGCTACCGGACCCGGTCCTTTTCCTATAGCCAGCTCCG
>JAIPEP010000117.1 GCA_021737085.1 Desulfohalobiaceae bacterium
CACGAGGCGGCTGGGCACTGTACCCTCCAGGACACAGCCGAAGGCACACTGGAGGCTGACCCGCGCCGGTCTGCCCGCCTGGCGGCACAAATCCAGCATCTTTTCCGCCTGGGACATGGCCCGTTCCCGGGACATGCCGGCATTGCGGCGACTGTGCGCGTCACTGAGGGACAGGGAGACCTCGATACGATCCGCAGGGCTCTGCAGAGCTCGCTCCACTCCCTTTACATTCAGGGTCAGGACTGTATACACTACCCCCTCGGGTCGGGGCAGCGCTGCGAGCAGATCCTCCGCATCCGCAAGTTGGGGCACCTTGTCCGGATGCACGAAGGAGGTGACCTGAATCTCCCGCATCCCGGCCTGGAGCAGTCCCCGGATCACCTCCGCCTTTTCCTGTGTGGAGAGAACGCGGCTCTCCGACTGGAAACCGTCCCGCGGCCCCACCTCCACCAGGTCCACCTTCTTGGGATACTCACACATAGGGTAAGGTGCCAATACATTCTAACCGTGGAGAGATTACCACCGGAAAGAGGAATTCGCAGCATATGATGTGGCGGGTGTATTAACCCGGACATGCAGTGCATATATTATGGCTATACTGTGCAAAGTTTCATATTATACCTGTCACCCAGTGTCAACTTAGCCACTTCTGTATTCAGGGCTAGCCTCAGCTTGCTACGAGCAGCGGCTGGTAATCCCTTAAGCAATCTCTTGGCCGTATTCCCCTGTCCCTTTAGCACTACAAGAAAACTTCGCTTATTTTAGGCCGCAGCCGGGGAGTTGCCTGTACTCATTGCTCGGACTGCGCGAGCAATAAAAGGAGCCGAGAGGTTGACATGCCAAGGAAAGAAAAGTACTTCCTTTTCTCGAAGTATCATTCTGAAAACTCCTTTGGCCTTCTTTATCCTTTATTCGTGAATATCGTTAGCCATGCCGTCTCTTCCCGGAAAGAGGATTTCCGGGAAGAAATCGCAGCGACCGACACGAAAAAAGGGGCTGCCCATAAAAATCCCTGGGGACTATGATGAATCCTACGCGAATCACTAGGCGCAACTGGCTGAAATTGAGCGGGACTCTCGGACTTGCGTCACTGGCGCCTGCCCTGTTTTTTAGACCCGCATCCGGCCGAGACACCGAGAAGATCCCTCGCGTTGCCAAGACCCTCCCTATGATGAACACCACTGTGGAGATAACTGTTTTAGACGCCTCGCGCCAGAGGGCCCAGGAGGCACTGGAACGGGGATTCGCCACCATGCGGGAGACAGTCCCCCTTTTCGACCGCTTCGACTCCAACGGTCGCATTGCCCGGCTCAACCAGAGCGGCAAATTGAACGACACCCCCCCGGCACTACAAAAGGTGCTACAGAGATCCCACCAGCTCTACACCATGAGCGAGGGGGCTTTCGACATAACCGTGCTTCCTTTGTTGGAGAAATATCAGTACAGTATAGAGCGAAATGGCCGCCCCCCCTCTCCGGAGACCATCCGTCAGACAAAGCATCTGACTGGATGGGACAAAATCACTCTCAGGCAAAAGATTGTAAGACTACAATCCGGCTCGCGGATCACCCTGGACGGCATTGCCAAGGGGTACATCGTAGACGCCGCGGCAAGGGCCATCCGTCGCTGTGGAGCGGAATGCGCCCTGATCAACGCGGGAGGCGATGTCCGGGCAGTGGGCAACAAACACGGCACACCCTGGATGGTCGGCATCCAGGATCCAATGCGGCCAGAGGGCTTTTATCAAAGGATCCGGATATGCGACATGGCGATCGCCACCTCGGGAAGGTATGTGAACTTTTTCGGTTCCTCCATGCGACACAATCACCTGGTCCGCAGCGAAAACGGCTTCTCACCTAGACGAAGCGTGAGTGCCTCGGTGCTGGCCCCTTCGGCGATGCTTGCGGATGGACTGTCCACCACCTTTTTCATCGCCGGACCAGAGCGTGGGCTAGAGCTATGCCGTAAGCTCTCTGGCGTGGAGGCCCTTATTCTGGCCCGGGGCAACAGACCCTTCACCTCCTCCGGCTGGGGGAAGACCGCCTCAGCCTAAGCCCTCCTCTTCCGGTGCGGACTCGAGCCCCAACCAGAGCTAGTGGATTTTTTGCCCCTACAATGCCCCATGAAGCGTACCTCCTCACTCTCACTACACAGAGCAGACAGGCCTGCGGGGCCTGCTCTGTTCCTCTTGGGGTGACATCCTTACCCGGTCCAGACAAACACATTGGCTTCTCCCCCTTCCCTGCAAAACCTCTCTTAAGGAAGGGAAAGGGGCTCCAAACGATAACACACCTTTCCTCAAACGTGCTAATCCACTTGACAACAGAGACAGCATCCAATATGAGGGGACTTGCCGTTAATTTGGTTCTGTGGGGAAGAGGATTGCCCTCGAACCCCGCGCCACAAGAGAACAAGCCACCTCCATAAAACCCTTTAGCTAGTTTCCATCCGAAAACTAGCTAGCGTTTCTTTTTCACAAAAAGAAACAAAAAAGTTGTGATATAATCCTTTGATTTTCTTCTTTTATTTTAACAAAAGAAGAAGCGTATCTAGTTCCGCTTCCCAAGCCTATGCAGCTTTGCTTCAAATGGAAATCTATTAACAGGGTTTATCTCTATTTGAGAGGAAAACCAATACATTGATTTCTCTACAGGAATCAAAATATCTTACTACTACTTGACATTCTATATCACTTGAGTGTAGAAGCTTTCCAGATTTTATACATTAATCGAGTTGAGCTATTTCATAACAACTGCCTCAAACACAGGTAGCTTAATATTATGAGTGTTTCTTGGTTACATGTAGCGATTATAGTTTTTTTTATCCAAGGCCTCATCCTATTTGCTATAGTCCCTTTCCTCCTTTCCCGCCTTTTAGCTCACAGAGTTAAAGCCCATGAACTTAAAATGCCCTTCGAATGCGGCATGCCTCCTCATGGTTCAGCCTGGATGCGTTTCGGGATCAATTACTATTTCTACGCTTTGCTTTTTCTCGCCTTTGACGTGGATGTTTTATATTTGTTCCCAGTATCCACCTATTACATCGATGCCAATCAGTTGGTCGCCTTTATAAAGCTTTTGATCTTTTTGCTCATTCTCTTTGCTTCGGTAGTCTTTTTCTGGAAGAAAGGAGTCTTTACATGGCCCAGGAAAATCAAAATGTAGATTCCCCATATGCCGAGTTTGGGGTAGATGATCCACCGATTAACTATGGGCCTGTTCAAAAGGTATTGAACATCTGCCGGGCCATGTCTCTTTGGCCCATGACCTTCGGAATCGCCTGCTGCGCCATTGAGATGATGGCCTATGGCATGGCCAGATTCGATGCTGCCCGTTTTGGGGCAGAAGTTTTTCGTCCCTCGCCAAGACAGGCGGATCTTCTCATCGTAAGCGGCACCGTCAATCGAAAAATTGCCCCGCTGATTGTCCGGCTCTACGAACAAATGCCCGCACCTCGATGGGTGATTGCCATGGGCAATTGCGCCATCTCCGGAGGACCCTTTGCATTCCAGGATCAGTATTATGTCGTGGAAGGCGTGGACAGGATCATCCCGGTTGATGTCTATGTCCCAGGCTGCCCGCCTCGACCCGACGCACTTCTGGAAGGCCTCTTTCATGTGCAAGAGAAGGTAACCGGAAAACGCTGGTGGCCCGAGCCCCAAAGGGCTGAGGAATGATCTTGCCGGCAACTCTTATTCTTCAGCAGACACTGAGGAACAAGATAAGCATTGAGTAAATGTTCCTTTTCTCCCTAAAGCATGTCACCAATATCCGACTTGCTATTCAATTTTAGTTCTCTTTGCAAAAAATTTTATATTTATAAATCTAGGCTCGGAGATTGAATATGACTACCGATAATAAGATCAAAGACAGCAATTCTAAAGAGGCAACATCGAACACTAAAGAAGAAGCTTTTCAAAAAGAGCAAACCAGTGATTTAGATCAGCTTATAAATACCATAAATTGGTTATATAATTTTCAGGTATCTGAAAAATATAAAGGGTACGAGCTGGGCTATTTCGTCATTCCTCGCAATTTACGACATTCTGCACGTAGAATGGATCGAGCTGGATATTTTCTGGAGGATGTTTCCTGTATTGACATCAAAGAAGGTCTTCAACTGGTATATCATTTCGATCACTACGATGCCCCGGGCCGAATCGTTATACGAACAGTGGTAACCCGAGACGATCCCAGTCTACCCACCATAAGTGATATCTACCCTGGAGCCTCCTGGCATGAACGTGAATGTTACGATTTTTTCGGAGTCCGCTTTACAGGGCACCCTAACCTCGTCCCTCTGCTCTTGGATCCGGAATACGAGGGACCTCCTCCTTTGCTCAAGGAAGAATCCGCACGACGGAGTATGGAACAGATTCAACCAGAACGCGGTTTCCCTGAAGGTATGTCCGTGGGTTAATAAAGCTTTTTCCGAGAAATCTGCCTAGCGGAAACGAGAAAAGCACAAGAACGAGATATGGATTTAGATCGCAGACTAGCTAGCAGTGGTGACTTTTACTCCCAAAAGTTTCAGACCACCGAGCGGGAGGATACCCTTGTTCTGAACCTCGGGCCTCAACACCCTTCTACGCACGGGGTTCTACGCATTTTGCTGGAGATTGACGGGGAGTATATTGTCAGGGCGGAGCCGGTTTTGGGCTATATCCACCGCATGCACGAAAAAATCGCCGAGGTGATGACCTATACGCAATTCGCGCCCTATACCGGACGTATAGACTATCTCCATCCCCTTGCCTGGGGCTGGAGCCACATAGGTGCCGTGGAACGCCTTATGGATGTTCAGGTGCCCGAACGAGCCGAATATATCCGGGTCATCACCTGTGAATTGAACCGCATTAGCTCTCATCTTTTATGGTGGGGAGCCTACATTAACGACCTGGGGGCATTCACCCCTTTCTTTTACGCCTTCGACGATCGCGAGATAATTTCCGATATATTGCAGCGGATTATCGGATCCAGGCTCACATTCTCCTTTTACCGCATCGGGGGGGTGGCCACTGATATCGATGACCGCTTTGTGTCCGAGACTAGGGAATTCTGCAACAGAATGAAAGAACGCCTGAAAATGTATAAAGCCCTGGTCACGGACAACTTTATCTTTCGCAATCGCCTGGAGGGTATCGGGGAAATCCCCTTTGAGACGTGCCGGAAATACGGAGCCACCGGCCCTGTGGTGCGTGGCTCGGGCAAGGCCTATGATGTGCGGCGCTCCGAGCCCTATTCCATTTACGATCGTTTCGATTTCGAAATCCCTGTGTACCATACCTGCGACGCAATGGGCAGGTACTTGGTCCGCATGGACGAAATCAGGGAGAGCATCAAAATCATCGAACAGGCCCTGGATGCCCTGCCCCAGGGAGAGTGTCTCAACCGCAAGGCCCCGAAACGGCCCAAGCCCCCTCCCAATGACGTCTATTTCGCGGTGGAAGGGGGACGCGGCAAAGTGGGGGCCCATCTGGTGAGCGACGGAGGCAGGTCCCCGTATCGCCTCAAGCTACGATCACCCAGCTACTCCAATCTCAGCCTTTTTTCGGAGGTGGCCCAGGGGACACTGATCGCGGACGCGATCTCCATTCTAGGAAGCCTAGACCTTGTAATTCCGGAAATAGACCGATGATGGATCTAATCTTCTTTCCCTGGCAACTGTTTGTTATTTTTGTGGGTCTTGCAGGTGTTATGGCCTTTGTCGGCCTCAACGGCCTGCTACTGGTCTATCTGGACCGAAAGATCGCTGGTTTCATCCAGAGACGGGTGGGGCCGTACGAAGTCGGCCCTCAAGGGATTCTCCAGCCAGTGGCCGACGGATTGAAGCTGTTGGGCAAACAGATATTTACCCCCAAAGGCGCTGATCCGGCCCTCTACTGGCTGGCCCCCATGATCTCCATCACTCCGGCGATTGTGGTCTTCATAGCCATTCCCTTCGGACCGAACCTGCAGGTCATAAACACCAACGTGGGACTGATCCTGATACTGGCCTTTACCGGAATAAACGTTCTGGCCCTGTGTCTAGGCGGATGGGCCTCCCAGAATAAGTACGCCCTTCTGGGAGCCGCACGCGACATCGCCCAATCCGTGGCCTACGAAATCCCCCTCCTTCTGTCCGTGCTGCCTATCATCTTTCTGACCGGGACATTCAATCTCTTTGACATAGCCTCGGGTCAAGGGGCGTGGCCCTGGCAGTGGTACATCCTGCATCAGCCCGTGGCCTTTCTTATCTTCTTTGTTTGTATCCTGGCCGAAACCAACCGCTCCCCATTCGATCTCCCCGAAGGAGAAAGCGAGCTCACAGCGGGATTTCACACCGACTATTCCGGAATGGCCTTTGCCCTCTTTTTCCTTGCGGAATACTCCTACATGGTAATCGGCAGCTGTCTTATCGCCACAATTTTTCTGGGCGGATTCCAGGGTCCCATAGCCTCGGGAGCGTGGTGGTTTCTGGCCAAGGTGTACATTCTGCTATTGATCATGATCTGGATCCGCTGGACCTTCCCTCGTCTGCGATTCGATCAGCTCCTTAATATATGCTGGAAATGGATGATCCCCATTGCCGTGGTGAATCTGCTGGTAACCCTGGCGGTGATTTCCCTATGATCACGAAGACCTTTAGCGCGACTTTAAGGGGGCTCCACAGTCTGTTGGTCGGGCTCGGAGTAACCAGAAACAACTTGTTCCGCTCCAGCGTAACCGTGCACTATCCCCGTGAAACCGCCACCTTGGAGGGTTTCCGGGGACCTGTGGAACTTGCCCCGAGTGAAGAGGATCCGGAAAAGCCCCTATGCACTGCCTGCGGCAACTGTGTTCGAATCTGTCCCTCCGCCTGCCTCTATATGAAGGCTACCAAGCCCAAGAAAAGGGAACCGGATGAAGACACTTCCTTTGACGGACAAACAACCGAGGAAAGCAAGACGGAAAAATCCGGCAAGAAATCCAAGCCGGAGCTACAATCTTTTGTTCTGGATTTTACCTACTGCTCTCAGTGCGGGCTTTGTGTTCAGAATTGTCCAGTAGGGAGTCTGAGATTCTCCCATGACGTC
>JAIPEP010000118.1 GCA_021737085.1 Desulfohalobiaceae bacterium
GGCAGGGCCGCGGGCGTGGGAGCCCGCACCCTCGTTCTGGAGAAGAAGGATCGCACCGGACGCAAGCTGAACATCACCGGAAAGGGCCGCTGCAATCTGACCAACGCCGCCCTGATGGAGTCCTTCCTGGAGCGCTTTGGCTCCGGGGCGCGCTTTCTGAGACCCGCTTTCAACCATATGAATGACAAACATCTGGGGGCCCTCATGGAGGGCCTGGGCGTGCCCACCGTTGTGGAACGCGGCTCGCGCGTCTTTCCCGCCAGCCAGAAGGCAGGGGACGTGGTGGCGGCCATGCGCGACTTCGCCCGCAAGAGCGGCGCGCGGATCGAGACCGAGGCCCCGGTGCGGCGGATCCGCGTCGAGGGAGGCATGGTGAGCGGAGTCGAGCTGCAAAGCGGTGAAATACGATCCGCCAAAGCGGTAATCCTGGCCACCGGCGGGGCCTCCTATCCGGCCACCGGCTCCACCGGGGACGGATACGCCATGGCCGAGGGGCTGGGCCACTCCATCAATCCGGTCCATCCGGCCCTGGTCCCCCTGGAGACCGGCGGCGCCGCGCCAAAGCTGCAGGGCCTCAGCCTCTACAATGCCGGCGTTTCCGTGTTTATCGACGGCAAGAAGAAGCGCCGCGCCTTCGGCGAGCTCCTGTTCACCCACTTCGGGGTTTCCGGTCCGGTAATCCTCACCCTGAGCGGGGAGATCGTCGCCGCCCGGCTACAGGGCCGCGAGGTCGAGCTCCGCCTGGATCTCAAGCCCGCCCTGGAGGAGACCAAGCTGGAGAACCGGCTGCTCCGCGATCTGGATCAGCGGGGCGGACAGCGCATGGGCAATCTCCTCCGCGGCCTGCTCCCTCGCAAGCTGGTTGGGGTTTGCCTGGAGCAGACGGGCATCCCGGAGGAGAGAACCGGGAACCAGGTCTCCGCACGGGAGCGCAAGGCCCTGCGCACCTGGTTCAAGGATTTCCGGCTTCCGGTCACCGGCTATCGCTCCTTCCACGAGGCGATTGTCACTGCCGGCGGAGTAAACCTCAAGGAGGTGGATCCCAAGAGCATGGGCTCGCGGCTGGTGGACGGGCTCTACTTCGCCGGGGAGGTCCTGGACATCGCCGCGGATACAGGGGGGTACAACCTGCAGGCCGCCTTCTCCACCGGCTCCCTGGCCGGAACATGTGCCGCGCAGTACGCTTTGGCCCGGCGTTCCGAGACTGCTGCACAGACCTCCTGATTGCCGGAGATCAGCGATCGGAGATCGGAGGTCGAAGGTCGGAGATCTCCCGGCTCACGCATCACGGTTCACGCCTCACGAATACCAAACAGCGGATAACAGAAGCTGTCAGGAACAACACGTTATTGTAGATCTTCAACGCTCTGCTCATGATTTTGGAAATCCTATGCCCAAGCCCGTGATCATCGACACCGACCCCGGTATCGACGACGCCCTGGCCCTGCTGCTGGCCTTTGGCTCCCCGGAGCTTGCCCCGGTCTGCATCACCTCGGTCAGCGGGAACGTCGACGTGGACACCGCCACGGACAACATCCTGCGCATCCTGGCCCACATCGGCCCCGATCCCGCGCCCACGGTCGCCCGGGGCGCCGAGACGCCGCTGGAGAAAGCGCCGGAACACGCCACCTTCCTCCACGGCATCGACGGCCTAGGCGACGCAGGCGGCGAGCTCCCGGACCCGCGCGGAGACGACGCGCCCGGGCTCTCCGAGGAGCACGCTGTGGACAGCATCCTGCGCCACATCGAGCAGTCGCCGGAGCCGCCCGTTCTCGTGGCCCTGGGCCCCATGACCAACATCGCCCTCGCCGCGCAGAAAGCGCCTCAGACCCTGCGCCACCTGGACCGTCTCATCATCATGGGCGGCGCAGTGACCGTGGCCGGAAACATCACCCCTGCCGCGGAGTTCAACTTCTATGTCGATCCCCTGGCGGCACAAATCGTACTGGACTCGGGCCTGCCCATCACCCTGACCGGACTGGACGTGACCCGGAAGGCGCGGCTTGAGCTGCGAGATCTGGACGCCTGTCCGGACACGCCGCGCACGCGCCTGGTGCAACGCATCACCTCTAGCCTCTTTACCCACTCCCAGGAAACGGAGGGAACAGAGAGCATCCCCCTCCACGATCCTTTAGCCATTGCCCTGTCCTTCCGTCCCGATCTGTGCTCAACGCGGGAGCTCCCCGTGCAGGTGGAGACCCGCGGCGAGATCTGCGAGGGGATGAGCCTGGCGGACAGGCGGCCTGTTCTGCCCCGCCTGAAAGACCCCCCAAACGCCCACGTCTGTCTGGATCTGGCTGCGGACTCCTTTTTAACCCTTTTCCGGGAGCGTGTCCTATGGGAGCAGTCCTTGTCCTCGGAAGCGCAAACACGGACCTGACCGTCCGCGCCGAGCGCCTGCCCCGGCCCCAGGAGACGGTCACCAACGGAGAATTCTCCTCCTCCTTCGGAGGCAAGGGAGCCAACCAAGCCCTGGCTGCCCTCCGGGCGGGAGCGGAAACGCGTCTCATCTCCCGCATCGGGCAGGACGACTTCGGCGAGCGCCTGGCCGAGCACCTGGCCGGCAGCGGTCTGCCCCGTGAGGGTCTGATCCGGGACGAGACAGCGCCCGCCGGCGTGGCCCTCATAGGCGTGGACCGGGAGGGGACCAATCAGATCCTGGTGGCCCCGGGGAGCAACAAGCGCCTAAGCCCGGAAGATCTGCAGCGTTCAAAGCATCTCTTAAGCGGCTGCTCCGTCTTCCTCAGCCAGCTGGAGACCCCTTTGGAGACGGTGCAAAACGGGCTCCAGGCCGCCAGAGAGAGCGGGCTGTTCACTGTTCTGGATCCGGCTCCCAGCCGGGAGCTCCCCCAAGCAATCTACCCCCTGCTGGACCTCATCACCCCCAACGAACGCGAGGCAACGGACCTCACCGGCGTTCGCGTGGACTCCCCGGAATCCGCTCGCGAAGCGGGCCGCATTCTCCTGCGTCGAGGCTGCGGCGCGGCCCTGATCACCCTGGGCGGACAAGGGGCCCTTTTCGTCAGCGCAGACCGGAAGGAGTTCATCCCGCCCTATTCCGTCCGCACCGTAAACACGGTTGCGGCGGGAGACGCCTTCAACGGCGCCCTTGCCGCCGCTCTGTCCGAAGGGGCTTCCCTGCTGGACGCGGCCCGGTTCGCTGCAGCTGCCGGGGCGCTCAGCACAACCCGCTCCGGCGCCCAGGACTCCCTGCCGAACCGGGAGGAAATCGAGGCACTGGCCCGCCCGTATTGACAAGAGAACTCCTGTCCGCTCGAAAACTCGCTCGAGGCGCTGAGCTCGCAGAGAAGAGCCGAGCCAGATCGACTTTGGGGTTTACACACTCTCCCTGCCTGCCGTATCATTGTGATAATAGATGATTGTTTGCCCTGATCACTTGCCTTGTCGCGATAAGAAACGCAGCGAGGAAGCCATGTCCGAAAGCGCCATCCAGATCCGCATTGGCGGCGAGGCGGGCCAGGGACTGGAGACCGTGGGTCAGCTCCTGGCCCGTGGCCTGGTCCGCTGCGGCTACGAAATCCTGGTCTCGCAGAACTACATGTCCCGGATACGCGGGGGACACAACTTCTTTTCCGTAGTGATGGACAATGAGCCCGTCCTCTCCCCCGCCTCCGGGGTGGACCTCCTCATTGCCATGAATGGGGAGACCGTCATCCGCCACCGCGGGGAGCTGCGCGAGGGGGGCCACATCCTCGCGGACGCCTCCCAGGTAGAGGAGGACGCGGAGGATGTCCTCGCGGTTCCCTTCTCCGAGCTGGTCCCGGAGAAGCTCTACACCAACACCGCCGCGCTGGGTAGCGCTGCAGCGCTCCTCCAGCTGGACCGGGAGATCTTCGAGAACCTCCTTCGCGAGGTCCTGGGCGGCAAGAGCGAGGACGCCGCGAAGAAGAACGCGGACGCCTTCGCTGGGGGCCACTCCTGGATCCTGGACAACAGCCGCCCGCTCCAGGGCCCGCCCTCTCCCGCCTTACAGCAGGGGGAGCGGCTGGCCATGAGCGGGAACCAGGCCATCGCCCTCGGGGCCATGGCCGCGGGAGCGAACTTCTGCTCCTTCTACCCCATGACCCCCTCCACCGGCGTGGCCCTGAACCTGGCAGCCCAGGCGGAGGAGCTGGGCATCGTGGCGGAGCAGGCCGAGGACGAGATCGCCGCGGTGAACATGGCCATCGGCGCCTCCTTCGCCGGGGCCAGGAGCATCGTCCCCACCTCCGGGGGCGGATTCTCCCTCATGGCGGAAGGGATCAGCCTGGCCGGCATGACCGAGACCCCCCTGGTCATCGTGCTGGGGCAGCGTCCGGGGCCCGCGACGGGACTGCCCACGCGCACCGAACAGGGCGATCTTCAGCTCGCCCTGTACAGCGGCCACGGGGAATTTCCCCGCGCCGTGCTCACCCCGGGCACGCCCGAGGAATGCTTCGACCTGACCTACCGGGCCCTGGATCTGGCCGAACGGAGCCAGAGCCCGGTCATGGTCCTGACCGATCAGTACCTCGCGGACTCCATCCGGGCCGTGGCCCTCTTTTCCCTGAAGGACCTTCCGGAGACGACCAAGCCCGGCACGGAGACCGAGAAGCCCGAAGAATACGTCCGCTACGCCTTCGATCAAGGCGGTGTCTCCCATCGGCTCCTGCCGGGAACGGGAACGCACCTGGTTGTGGCGGACAGCGACGAGCACACCCCGGACGGACACATCACCGAGGACCTCTCCGTGCGGACACGCATGGTGGACAAGCGGCTGGCCAAGCGGCGGGTGCTCGAGGAAAACGCTGTACCCCCAGAAATGGACGGTCCTGAGGAGCCGGAGCTGCTTCTCCTCACCTGGGGCTCGAGCAAGGGGGCCGTGCTCCGCGCGGCGAGTGACCTGCGCAAGCAGGGGCGCTCCGTGGGCACGCTCCACTTCCGGCAGGTCTGCCCCCTGGTTCCGGAGCAGTTTTTGCCCAGGCTGCGATCCGCAGGGCGCACGGTCTGCGTGGAGGGCAACGCCACGGGCCAGCTCGCCCGGCTCATCCGTCAGGAAACCGGCTTCACCGTGGATCGCCTGATCCACCGCTACGACGGGCTTCCCATGGACGCGGAAACCATCCACGCACAACTCGACTGATTCCAGGAAGGCATTGATATGGTATCATCACAGGATTTCGGCGAGTTTGAAACGGCCTGGTGTCCGGGCTGCGGCAACTTCGCCATCCTCGAGGCGGTCAAGCGGGCCCTGGCGGACAGCGGAACCGCTCCGCACCAGGCCCTCTTCGTCTCCGGTATCGGCCAGGCGGCCAAGTCGCCCCACTGCATGCGCTGCAACCTGTTCAACGGCCTGCACGGCCGCGCCCTCCCCGTCGCAACCGGGGCCAAGCTGGCCCATCCCGACCTGCGGGTCGTGGTCCAGAGCGGGGACGGCTGCACCTACGGCGAGGGCGGCAACCACTTCCTGGCGGCCCTGCGCCGCAATATCGACCTCACCCTGCTGGTTCACGACAACCAGATCTATGGCCTGACCAAGGGCCAGGCCAGCCCCACCAGCTCCGCGGGCCACGTGACCAAGGCCCAGCCGCGGGGAATGCCCAGCGATCCCTTTCCGCCGACAGCCGTGGCCCTGACCATGGGAGCCGGATTCGTGGCCCGGGGCTTTACCGGAATGCCTGACCTGCTCGCGGAAACCATCCGGGAGGCGATGGCCCACACCGGCATCGCCCTGGTGGATGTCCTGCAGCAGTGCGTCTCCTTCAACCGGGTCAACACCTTCGCCTGGTACAAACAGCGCTGCTACGAGCTGGAGGCGGACTACGACCCCGGAGACTGGCACGCGGCCATGCAGCGATGCCTGGAATGGGGGGACTCCATCCCCGTGGGCGTGCTCTACAAGAGCGAACACAGGCGGCCCCTACGCTCCTATTACCCCTTTCTGGAAAAGGAGCCCCTGTACGCCCAAAAGCGTGACCTGGACAGCGTGGAGCGCATCATGCGCGAGTTTGAGTAAGGCCTGTTCAAGGAGACAAGATAGAAGCGTTTGAATTTTTTGAAGCAACGCAACAATTGCAATTTTTGAACGTCCTGCAAAGGAGCCCCCTCATGCCGGACCTTCCCCTCCAGCCGCAGAAACACCGGGTAAGCGAACAGGAACGCGAGGCCTTCCTCGCCTGGCTCTGGGAGTTCCTGGGGGCTCAGAAAACCCTGGTTTTGGCCACGTGCAACGATTCCGCACCCGCCTGCAACCTGATGAGCTTCGTCCTCGCCTCCGCGGAATGCTCCCTGGTCCTGGCCACCCCCAGGGAGACGGCAAAGCACAAAGCCATGCGCAACAATCCTGCGGTTACCCTGATGGCCCTGGACTCTCCTGCCCTGGAACAGGATCTGGACCGGGGCACTGCGGTGACCCTGGACGGCGAGGCCGTGGAGATAGGGGAAGGGAGCGAACGCGAACAATGGGAAGCCGCTTTCACCAAAGCGAATCCGCGGCTGGAGGATTTTGTCAAAAGCCCCCGGTCCGCCCTGTTCCGCGTGGATCTGCGCCGCGTTGTGAGCGTGACCAACTTCCAGCAGCTCAGCGAGATCACGCTTTAAGGAGGTCCACCTTCCAAGGGATGAAACACTTGAAAGCCCTCCGGACCCCCCTATGACCATCGACCCTCGCCGCATACGGACTCTGCAGACCGGAGAGCCCGGCACCGGACCCGTGGTCTACTGGATGAGCCGGGACCAACGCATCCGGGACAACTGGGCCCTTCTGCACGCCCAGGAACGGGCAAGGGCGTCTGAGCGCGGGGTTGTGGTGCTCTTCTGTCTGGTGTCCGAGTTCCTGGAGGCCACATGGCGGCAGTACGCCTTCATGCTGGGCGGACTGCGGGAGACCTGCCGGGAGTGCCTGGAGCTGGGGATCCCCTTTGTCCTCCGCCTGGGCGATCCGGCGGAGCGGGCCGCGGAGCTGGTCAACGCCGTGGACGCGGAAAGCCTGATCTGCGACTTCGACACCTTGCGCATCAAGAGCGAATGGCGTG
>JAIPEP010000119.1 GCA_021737085.1 Desulfohalobiaceae bacterium
TGGCGGGAGCAGCAGGAGATCCGGGAGGTGATGCTCTTTCTGCAGGATCACGGGGTCTCCACCACCTATGCCACCAAGATCTTCAAGACCTACGGCAAGCAGGCCATCCAGATCGTCCAGGATAATCCTTACCGCCTGGCAACGGACATCTGGGGCATTGGCTTTCTCACCGCGGATCGGATCGCGGCGAAGTTCGGCTTCGAGAAAGACTCCCCTCCCCGTGTGCGGGCCGGGGTCCTGCACGTGCTGGACGAGCTCGCCGAAGAGGGGCATGTCTACTATCCGCGCTCGGATCTCGTGCAGCGCAGCCAAGAGATGCTGGAGGTGGGCGAGGAGCTGGTGGAGCAGGGCCTCGCCGAGCTGCAGCTGGAGCGGCGGGTCGCTATCGAGCCGCTTTCCGACTTCGGAGGGGAAGGGGAGGCCGTCTCCCTGAGGCAACTGCATCGCTGCGAGACGGGAGTTGCGGAGAAGCTGGCGGAAATGCTTCTGGCGCCCAAGTCCATACGCAGGGTGGATACGGACAAGGCCCTGGAGTGGGTGCAGCGGACCTACTGCCTGCATCTCACCTCCAGGCAGGCCGAGGCGGTACGCAGGAGCCTCACGGACAAGGTGCTGGTGATCACCGGAGGCCCGGGAACGGGCAAGAGCTTCCTCCTGAGCGCCATTCTGCGGGTCATGGGCCGTTTGAGGGCCTCGATCCAGCTAGCCGCCCCCACGGGTCGCGCCGCCAAGCGCATGACCGAGCTCACCGGCTGGGAGGCGAAAACCATCCACAGGCTGCTGGAATTCGATCCCGGACAGGGGGGCTTCAAGAAGGACGCGGCCCATCCCTTGAATTGCGACCTGCTCGTCGTGGACGAGACGAGTATGGTGGACACCCGCCTCATGTATCACCTGCTCCAGGCCCTCAAGCTGGACGCCACCCTGGTCCTGGTGGGGGACGAGAACCAGCTCCCCTCGGTGGGCCCGGGCAACGTGCTCAAGGACATCATTGGCTCCGGGGCGGTGCCCGTGGTGGAGCTTACCGAGATCTTCCGCCAGGCCAGGGAGAGCTCCATCGTGGTGGGGGCGCATCTGGTGAATCAGGGCAAGCTCCCGGAGCTCACCCCCCGCAGGGATAAGCTGGACGACTTCTTTTTTGTGCAAGAGGACGACCCCCAGGCTGCGGTGGAGCGGATCAAGCACCTGGTTGTGGAGCGTATTCCCAAACGCTTCCGCCTGGATCCCATCTCCGAGGTGCAGGTGCTCGCGCCCATGAACAAGGGGGCAGCGGGAGTGGCCAACCTGAACCTCGAGCTGCAGCAGGCCCTCAATCCGGAGGGTCGCGAGGTCACGCGGGGCGGACGGATCTTTCGCAGCGGGGACAAGGTGATGCAGCTGCGGAACAATTACCATAAGGAGGTCTTCAACGGGGATATCGGGCGCGTGGTTTCCCTGGATTCGGAGACGCAGGAGGTCAAGATCCGCTTCGAGGACAAGGACGCCGTATACGAGCAGTCCGAGCTGGACGAGCTCGTGCCCGCCTACTGCGTAAGCATCCACAAGTCCCAGGGCTCGGACTTTCCGGCGGTGGTCCTGCCCCTTCTGACCCAGCACTACGTGATGCTGCAGCGGAATCTGATCTATACCGCCATCACCCGGGGCAAGCAGCTCGTGGTCCTCGTGGGCAGCAGCAAGGCCCTGTCCATTGCGGTGAAGAACCGGGGCAGCCACAGGCGCCTGACCCTTCTCAGAGAGCGCCTCAAGGCGGAAATCGCGGGCAGGGGAACTGTTGCGAGCCCCTGATCCAAAGCTCCAGCCTCTCTCGTTTTACTCCCCTTCCTGCTCGTGTAATTCTTAGAGATTCCCGCCGGCTAACGCTCCAACACCGAGGCCACGAAGGGCCTGCGCGCCGCCAGGAGCCACAAGAAGGTGGTCGCCGCGCCGATGATCGCGCACATAAGGGACAAAAAGAGAATGGGCCGCTGCATCCCCAGGGAGATGAGCAGCATGCCCGTTCCGCCGAACATGAACGGGGCCGCGTTGATGACGGAGGAGGCGGAGCCCGCATCCTCCAGATCCTGCTGCTCCAGCATGAGATTGACTCCAGGCGGCCGCAGCATGGGGCCCGCGGGGATGAGGGGGATAATGGAGGCAGCGAGGCTGATGGGGCCCACAGGGCCGAAGGTGGCCAGCAGGATACCGGTGATCAGGGTGGTGGAAAAGCCCGCGGTAATGATGTGCCTGGTGGGGATAAAGCGGGAGAGGAAGATGTAGAGGTAGGGGCCCAAGATACGGAAGAGAGAGATGACCATGTAGTAGAGTCCATACTGCACCTCGCTCAGGCCGAAGTCCTGAATGAAGATGTAGGAGGAGGCCGCCACGAAGGCCATGGCCGGAAGCATGGGGCTGGAGAATATGGCCAGGAGGAAGGTGAAGCGGGGGTTTTTGAGCACAGCACCCATACGGGCCAGTGTGGCAAGGAGGTTCCTGTCTTGGCGTTTCTGGATGGTTTCGCCGAGCAGAAGGGACAGTCCCAGAGCAGTGCTCCCGAATACGCCGAGCAGCAGAAAGAGCCCCCGCCAGGACATGTACTGCAACAGGAAGCCGCCCAGCGTGGGCGCGAGCACCGGCGCGATTAGGATCAGGGTGATCACCGTGGCCAGGGCCCGCTCGCGTTCTCTTCCGGAGAACACGTCCTTGAGGATGGCGTTGTTCACCGCCACTCCTGCTCCGGCCCCCAGGCTCTGCAAGACCCGGAAAAGGATGAGTTGGTGGATGGACCCTGCGGCTGCGCAGGCCAGGCTGGAAGCTGTGAACAGGGTTAGGCCCGCTAGGAGCACGGGCTTTCTGCCGTACTTGTCGCTCAAAGGGCCCCAGAAGAGCATGGAGCCGGCCATCCCCAGGAAGTAGAGGATCAAGGTCAGATTGACCGCCGCTTCCGAGGTGTTGAACTCCTGGCTCAGCCTGGGAAGGGCCGGGAGATAGAGGTCGATGGATGTGGGCAGAAGGGCGGTAACGAAGGCCACGACCAGGGTGATCCCTGCTGGCCCGAAAAAGCGCTGTCCTTGCAGGCTCATGAGTATATTTTCGCTGTATGTTCGGTTGAAAGCAAAAAGCGGCGGAGCATCGGGCAGGATGCCCCTCCGGGAAGTGCCGCGTGCAACAAAGGGGTCGTGTACTATATAGGCGGGTTTCGAGCAAATCGGCAGAGCGGGTCGATTGGCGGAATGCCGCGTTTGTTGAGGCAGGGGGAAGAGAGGGGTATGTCGCGCAGCGGCGTGGTGGCGCGGCGTCAAGAGGGGAGTGGATTTTTTTGCGCTGCGCCGCTGCGGGTGAGTTAGAGGAGGTCAAGGTCGGGATCTGATGGCTTGCGCAGCTTTCTTGCAATGAGTGAAAATGGTGTGCTCTTCAGCTTGCGGTGTCCGTTGATTCGGTGAAGCGTCCGGGTAGCTGACGGGGCTCCTTGTGCAGATATACGTGCCAGAAGCTCCAGGCTCTGTCGGTAAAGACGCCGGGCGGGGGCGAGTCCAGCACTTGCAGGAGCTCATCCCGGCTGAAGGTTCGCAGCATGGCCTGAGTGTCCTTTAAATCGCCGTAGACCATTATTTGAGCGATAAGCCGCGATCTGTCTCGGAGGGCTTCCTCCGGCTCCTTCCACCAGATGAGACGGCGCGCAATTTGGGATAAGGACCTCATCCCCTCTCCTTGGGCTGAATCTTGTAGTGTGCTGCGGGCATGGGCTGCAGTCCGTCCAGGTCCGTTTCGGCAACCGCATTCCGTAATTTTTTTTGAACAGCAGGGTCCAGATCGGGCAGGTCGCCGTCCTGAAAGAAGGTGAGCGCCCGCAGGCTGATCATGGGGTTGAATGCGGGGCCGTATACACCCAGGGCGGCACGCACCATCTCGGATAAGCCGACATTCTCTTCGAGGAGGCGGGTCAGGTCCAGGTAATCCTTGGCTTCGGCCCGGTCCTGGATGACTTTGAGCTTGGTGGCGGCCAGATCGTAAAGAGAGGCCACCCAGACCCCGTTTCCCGAAGCCTGTTGGGGATGTCCAACTCGGGCCATGTCCAGGCCGCCGAAAAACGAGATTTTGATCGGTTCTCCACGGCGCTGCACCAGACAGGTCAGAGTGTTCGGTTCCGATTGAATCCTTTGCGCTTTCTGCAGATAGGGGGTTTCTGTCTGAAGATTTCCGGGAGAAAAGGTCTGGGAAGAGAAAAAGTCGAAATCAACTGAGGATCGGTGCTCCAGTCTCAGGGAGAGGGCTGTGCCACCATACAGCACGAAGTGATCCGGCGTGGTCTCCAGCTCCTCCCATAGTTCCCTCTGGGCCGGGGGCAATACTTCCAGCTTGGGCTCGAACATGGTTTGTTTCCTGTGTGGAACGATCGTCAATGCTCAACTATTATATCAGGTGTGTGTCGCGGACTCAATCGGAGGTTCTGCTTGGAATTTCTATGCAGACCATAACCCCCAGGCAGCTCTTTGAACATGGGGCTTCACAGTAGGCACAGTACGCCTGGCACTTTATGCTTTTCCTCATGCTTCCTTGATACTCGTATCTTAGCCTTTGCGGAAGATAAAGAGAAGAGTTTCTCCTGCAGCGGCGCGGAGGCGCGGCGGGAAGAGAAGAGACGGTTTTTCTTGACAGGCCTCCATCCCTTCGGTCAAGAAAAAGGGTATGATGTATGTTCGAATAATGACAGGCTGTGAATTTTCCTTCCCCAGATCCGTAAGGAGCAGTTAATGGCCAAGAAGCGGAGCCAGCAGTTGTCTTTGCTTAGTCACAGCAAGTCGAGCTCAGGCCCCCATACCTTGTACTTGCGCAAGCCCAAGGATTTCGAGGGGTTGATTTCCGGATTCCACAGCATCAAGGCGGTGTCCTATGTGGCCTCACCCAGCCTGATGTACAATATCTTCGACAAATACGGCTTCCAGAGCATGGAGATCCTCGTGGGGGAAAATATCTCCATGCGGAACTATAAAAGGGATCTGGAGAACAAACAGATCGGATTCATCCAGCAGCTCATGCACCTGGTCCGGGAGGGGAAGCTGGCCATCTATTTTCCGGGGAGCAAGACGGTGCATTCCAAGTTCTATATTCTGGAGGGCCGGGAAATACAGCGGGTCATCGTGGGCAGCGCCAATTTCAGCGAGACCGCCAGCAAGGCGGTGCGGCAGCAGAACTACGTGGTGTACTGGGATTTCCCGGATTCGACGGACCAGCTGCTTACGCGTTTCCGAGAGGATTACCGGGAGCATCTGAAGCATTCCAAGCGTTTTCTGGACGACTTGCTCAAGCTCGCGGAGAGCCGGGAGGATTCCGAGGAGACGGTGATCAGGACCTGGCTTTCCCAGGATGTGGGGGAAGTCCGTGATATCGTGGAGTCTGAGACTTCCAGGATTCTGGCCGATCTGTCCCGGCAGGCCCTGGAGTCTGAGGACGAGGGAGCCCCGCTGGAGGAGGCCGAGCTCGCGGATCAGCCCGATCAGGACGATGTCTGCGTGGTCATACCTTCGGACGCCAGGACCCAGGAGAGCATCGAGAAAAAGCTCCAGCCCTTGAATCCCACGATCTCCAAATCCGAGCTGAGGCTGAAGCGCAAGGACTTCTCCAAGTATGTCAAGAAGACCTGCGGTGTCCCTCTCATGGGGGTTGACAAGCAGAATAGGCGGGTCAGGCTCCATACAGGGGACAAGTTTCTGGAGCGCTCCGTTGCTCCTGAGGACGCAAAGGAGGTGGAGGAGGGGCTCAGGCACATGGAGGAGTATGTGGAGTCTTACGAGTTCGGGGAGTCCATCAATCCCAGGCGGGTGAAGATGAACGTCTTCGAGGCCCTGCTCTATGTCCTGTCCACGCCCTTCTCCCACGAGTTCAAGAGAATGAAGAAGCACGTGGACATGTATTCCCGCGGCCCTAGCTACCTTTATCTCTACGGCCCCTCCTTCAACGGAAAGACCAACTTTCTCCGCTTTTGCCTCAAGGTAATAACCGGGGAGCACCTGGAGCCGATACCTCAGGAGTACTTCAACAAGACGCGCATTATGAACGCTAGGCACGTAGGCACAGTCTTCCCCCTGCTCTTCGACGACGTGCAGATCCCTTCCGGCAGCAACCTGGAGACGGTGCTCAAGAACTACTGGGAGGTCTGGTGGGATGCCGGGCATCCGGTGCCCCAGATCGTCATGACCACGAACCGGTTCAACCCTCCGGAGTGGGCCAACACCCGGATCAAGAGGATCAATTTCGACGTCAAGTTCGACCAGAAGAACATCCGGGCCAGCGAGACCCTGAACCGGCTGCTCATGCAGGAGACCGACTTTTTCAAGTGGTTCGCCTGGGGCTATCTGGAGCGGCTCGATCAGCCCGCGGAGGCAATCAAGGAGGATCTGCTGGTGGATGAGCTCAGCCTGGCCAGGCGCATCGTCTCCTGGCTCTATGCCTTTGCGGGACGGGAGCTACCGGACTATTTTCCGGAGGAGCCGGTGGAGCGGGTCTACGACATCGACAAGATGGAATGGCTGGAGCTCTTCGAGGCAGGGGCCCTGTGGCAGGAGGAGATGGCCAACAAGATCATCGTCCAGGCGGAGAAGACGGTGCACACCTATGAGGTGGATAGATACATGCGTCTTCTGCCCCAGGGGGTCAAGGCCAAGCGCAAAGGGCACGCCATAGTCATCGAGGGCAAGGACAAATATCTGGAATGGGCTGCGACAGGGGAGGAGAGGCAGGGATTTTGGCGGCAGCTGGCGCGCAGGATGAAAAGGCGCAAGTCAGCCCAAGGGTGATCACGCGGCTCCTTAGTATCAGAGTATGTGATTAAGCCAAAGCCTTGAATCGAGCCTTGGCCGTAATTTGTGCAAGACTGAAAGGGCTGCAAAGGATGAGAGATTTATGAGGCAAAAGAGAAGCTCAAGCACGGAGCATATGGGAAAAGTTCGGCAACTGATGGATACTGCCTTGGGACGGGAACCCGCGGATCTGGTGGTTACGGATGCGCGCGTCCTCAACGTGTTCACCGG
>JAIPEP010000120.1 GCA_021737085.1 Desulfohalobiaceae bacterium
AGACAAAGTGAGGATATGGGAGTCATCGTGGTATTCGAGGATATAACCGAATTGGAGAGGATGCAGCGTATGGCAGCCTGGAGGGAAGTGGCCAGGCGAGTTGCCCACGAGATCAAAAATCCCCTGACCCCCATCAAGCTGTCCGCTCAGCGTCTGGAGCGCAAATACGGCCCCCAACTGCAGGAGGAAACCTTCAGCGAAAGCATTGGCCTGATCGTGCGCCAAGTGGAGCACATGCAACAGATGGTCAAGGATTTTTCCACCTTCGCCAAGCTTCCGGATCTCTCCTTCCGGGAAAACGCCATTGCTCCACTTCTGGAGGAGGTCTTTAGTTTGTTCCGGAACAGCCATTCCCATATACGCTGGACTCTGCGGATGGAGGAAGGGATCCCCGAGTTCCGTTTCGACCGTTCGGCACTCAGGCGCGTGTTGATCAATTTGTTGAGCAATGCCGCGGAAGTCCTTAGAGAAAAAACGGACGCGGAAGTAGAGGTTTCCGCCGGCTTTCTTTCTGAAGGGCGTCTGGTATGGATCATTATTCGCGACAATGGACCTGGGCTGGAAGCGGAGGAGCGGGACAAGCTTTTCGAGCCCTATTTTTCCAAGAAAAGAAGCCATACCGGTCTGGGTCTGACCATCGTGAAATCCATTATCAACGACCATCAGGGGTCGATCCGGGTGGAGCAGAGCCCGGAAGGCGGTCTCGCCTTCCGGATGGAATTTCCTATATGAGGACGGGGGAAGAGTGATGCGGTCCAAGATTTTGGTAGTGGATGATGAAGAGGATATCAGGATGTCCTTGATCGGTATCCTGGAGGACGAGGGGTATGAGGTATCCACCTGCGAAAGCGGGGAAGAGGCCCTGCGGATCATGACTAGGGAGGAAGTGGACGTCCTGTTTCTGGATATCTGGCTGACCGGCAGAGACGGTATTGACGTTCTGGAGACGGTTCGCCGGGAGTACAGCGATGTTCCGGTGATCATGATTTCCGGGCACGGGAATATCGAAACAGCGGTGCAGACCATCAAGATGGGGGCCTTTGATTTCATCGAGAAGCCCCTGTCCCTGGAGAAAGTGGTAGTTGCCGCAAAAAAGGCTTTGGAATTCAGGGGACTGCAGCAGGAGAACCAGGACCTCCGCTCCAGGGCCAGGAGCGACTATGTGGAGGACATAAGCGGCCGGAGTCGGATGGTAGGAAATCTCCGCCAGCAGATCGACAAAGTGGCCCCCACCGACACCTGGGTCCTAATTACCGGAGACAATGGCACCGGCAAGGAGATTGTGGCCAGGGCATTGCACAAGAAGAGCCGGCGCAGTAAGCGGCCTATGATCGCTGTCAACTGTGCCGCAATTCCGGAGGAGCTAATTGAGAGCGTCCTCTTTGGCCACGAGAAAGGGGCTTTTACCGGAGCGGACAAGTCCTATCCCGGACGGTTCGAGCTGGCCCACAAGGGGACCCTTTTTCTGGATGAAATCGGGGACATGAGTCTGAAGACCCAGGCCAAGATCCTGCGTCTCCTGGAGGAGCAATCCTTTGAACGTGTTGGCGGTCGCAAGAGCCTCAATGTGGACGTGCGTCTGATCGCGGCCACCAACAAGGACCTTTTGGCCGAAATGAGGGCAGGGAGGTTTCGCGAGGACCTTTATTACCGCCTCAATGTGTTTCCCCTGTATGTGCCCAGCTTGCGGGAGAGAGGGGAGGACATCCCTCAGCTCCTGGAGGAGTTCGTGCAGGGCCAGAGCGCGGAAAACGGATTGCCGGCAGTTTCCTTCACCGACGAGGCACTGGAGAGGATCAGACGCTACCCGTGGCCGGGAAATGTGCGTGAATTGAAGAACTTCACCGAGCGCATGCTGATCATGTACCCCGGACAGAGGATAGAATTAGGCCATTTGCCCCCTGAGATCAAAGAAACGGAGGATGCCGAAAGAGAAAGCAGGCAGGTGAGTTATGCTGCGGATAATGAGCCCCGGGATTTTAAACAGGCTCGGGCCGAATTCGAAAAGAGCTTCCTGGAGAAGAAGCTGGCGGAATGCCAGGGAAATGTGAGCAAGCTAGCGGAGTTGATCGGACTGGAGCGCAGCTATCTCCATCGCAAGCTCAAGGCCTACGGCATAAACAATTGAGGCCATTTCCCAAAAAAGGGATTGGGGCTAGCATTGTTTTTTTCCTGAAGTTCGTCCACGCATTTTTTGAGTGGGTGTAGTTTCATGCAAGTACCACTGTTCACGGATTAAAGTGAGCGAAGTTACCTTGCAGTGTTAATAAAACTTAGGAAAGATTGACCAGGACTCGGGGTTGTGCTAAGAAAACTAAATATAGGCTCCATAACAGTCAAAGATCGACATGTGCCTAGCGTGTCTTTAAGATACGCTGAGAGATCATCGGAATGCGGATTTGGGTCAAGTGTTACGCAACATTACGCGAGTATCAGCCGCAGAACAACGTCCTTGAGGTTGCAGAGGGCGAACGAGTGGAAACCGTGCTGCAAGATATAGGCCTCCCCCAAGAGGCGGCGAAAGTGGTTTTTGTTAACAACAAACACGGGTCACTGGAACAGATGCTGCACGAAGGGGACAAGATCGCTGTCTTTCCGGCAGTCGGAGGCGGTTAAGCGGAAACTCTGTAGATGCTGGGATATTGTCCTATGAGACGTGGGAGTTCTTCGGTGCACAAATCAAAGCTCCGCTTGAAGCGGAGCAAAAGAAAGCTTTTTCTTCCCGTGCTTTTCTTGGGAGTGGCGGTCCTCTTTCTTTTCCTGGTCTCCGTGCACAAGTCTTTCCTGGTGCGTCAGACCAAGGCTGTGGTCCCGGGATTTGGCTCCGAAGGCACCTATGCCTCCAGGGTAGAAGCCATTCCCCTAAATCCTGTAGACTGGAACTCCAAGCTTCAGTCAGGGACGGGTAAGAAAGCAGCCAGGGCCGCTGGAGCGGAGGAGGAAAAAGTAAGGACCAAGCGATTCCGTATCCAAGCCGGTGATACAGCGAGCTCCGTCCTTGCCGATTATTTGAGCACCTCGGAAATAGTTCTTTTAAGTCGCGAATGCCGCGATATTTTCCCCTTGCATCGAATTAAGGCGGGTCAGGAATACAGGTTGCTTTTCCGCGAATCAGAATTGATCGGGTTTGAGTATGACATCGACGAAGAAAATAAGCTCCATGTCTGCCTCGAAGACGGCGAATTCCTGGCAAACAAGGAAAAGATCGATTACACCACCCGGCAGAAGCTGATACAGGGTAGAATAGAGACCAGTCTGTTCGAAGCCGTGGATACGGCGGGGGGAACAGCCTCGTTGGCGGTTGCTCTGGCGGATATTTTCGCCTGGGATGTGGATTTTATTCGAGATGTGCGCCAGGGGGACACTTTCCGCATCCTGGTTGCGGAACGATACCGGCGTGGCGAATTCGTGGGATACGGGAAGATCAAGGCCGCTCGTTTCGTGAACAGTGGAGAGGAATTCAACGCGTTTCGATATCAGACACGGAAGGGCCGCTCGGATTACTTCAATGCAAAAGGGCAGGCCTTGAGAAAGACCTTCCTTAAAGCACCCCTGCACTTTACCCGCATCTCTTCGGGCTATACCTGGAAGCGCAAGCACCCAATTCTGGACAAGGTACGGCCCCATCTGGGCATCGATTACGCCGCGCCGACTGGGACGCCCATCAAGAGCGTGGCGGACGGCAGGGTTATCGCCAAGGGTTATGGCAATGGGGGCGGAAACTACCTGAAGATCCGGCATCCCAACGGCTATGTGAGCGTGTACAATCACATGATTCGCTACGCTGGGGGAATCAGGCCAGGCAAGGTGGTGAAGCAGGGCCGGGTCATCGGCTATGTGGGCAGCACCGGGGTGAGCACAGGACCGCATCTTGACTATCGGGTCAAGCGGCACGGCAAGTACATTAATCCCCGCAAGATCGAATCCGAGCCGGTGGAGTCCATTCCCCAACCGGAGATGGCAGAATTCAGGCGTAGCATCCGGCCACTTCGGGCCGCACTGGACAAAAAAGGAACGGATTTGGCCTCTATCGCTCTGGACTAACCCCGATAGCGCCGCTGTTTTTCCCTGCCTCGGAGAGGGTTCCCTTCAATTTCTTTTGTTGGGGCGTTATCAGACATTTTTTTGCCGCGGGCAGCCCGACGATGGGATGCCGCCCGTAGCCAAGGCAATCTATCCTGTTTTTTAGCCGCCCTCGCCCCCGGAGGGCTATATGGTGATTATTCAGGTTAGCCGACGCAAGGAGGCCCGGAGCATGATTGAGACCTTCCGCTTTGGCGAGATCGTGATTCGGGGCGCTACCTACCGGGATGACGTGAAGATTCTGGCAGACGGGAGTATAGTCCATCCTTGGTGGCGCGGGGCTGGACATCGTGTAGAGCCAGGGGATGTCCAGGATCTGCTTAGAGACGAGCCCCATCTTCTGGTCCTGGGCATGGGTCAGCCGGGGCAGATGCGGGCGAGTCCCGCCCTTCGCGATGAGTTGGAGCGTCTCGGCATTCGCCTCGTGGAAAAGCCCACCTCCCAGGCGGCTGAGGAGATAAATACTGCACTGCGTGACGGCGAGCGCGTCTGTGCCGGCCTTCATCTGACCTGTTAACCCTGCACCTATTCATGGAATCGGTGCAGGGTCAATTCCTGCCCTGAGGAGATAAGTTTTAGTGACGGAAGTCGGTTTAGTTCTCGGCGGCTGCAAGAGCGGCAAGAGTGACTATGCCCAGAACATGGTCTTGCACTCGGAGGAGCCGGAAAAGATATTTGTGGCTACCTGCGCGCCGCAAGACGAGGAAATGCGGCTAAGGGTCGAGCGTCACAGGAGCAAGCGAGGGACACAATGGCGCACAGTGGAGGCGCAATTGGATCTTCCGGAGACGATCCGCGTTCGGGCGGATAAGGACTCCGTGCTTTTGGTGGACTGCCTGGGCATGTGGGTGACTAATCTATTGGGACAGGGTTTGGGGGATGCCGAGTGCCATAGACGCTTCACTGCCTTAGTCGAGGCCCTGGAGGAAGCCGAAGGTCCGGTCTGGCTGGTTTCCAACGAAGTGGGCTGCGGAATTGTTCCGGAGGACGCTTTGAGCCGCAGTTTCCGGGATCTGCTCGGTTTGCTGAATCAAAGGGTGGCCGCTGTATCGGACCGCGTGGTCTGGATGGTAGCCGGTCTGCCCCTGGGGATTAAGGGTAGTGCATGAGACATTTCCTCGGGGCCCTGCGATTCATGACCTCCCTCCCTTGGGGCCGTGGAGATTCCGACTCCTTCCAGCCGGAAAGCATGGGGCAGTATTTTCCCCTGGTCGGCATTGTCGTGGGCCTTGTTCTCGCCCTTGCCGACGGGATCTTCCTCACCCTCTGGTCGGAGCCTGTGGCAGCCTGGCTGGACGTGGTCCTTTTGATTCTGCTCACCGGGGCGCTGCATCTGGACGGCCTGGGAGACGCCGCTGACGGGCTTTTCAGTCATCGCAGCCGATCCGAGATCCTGGAGATCATGAAGGATACCCGTGTGGGGGTGATGGGCCTGGTGGCCGTAATTGCGGTGCTTGGCGTCAAATGGTCCGGTATTTTGGACCTGGATCATGGCCGGTGGCTGGCGCTGGTCCTGGTCCCGGGATATTCCCGCAGCGGTCTGCTCTTGGCCATGAGATTTCTGCCTTACGGCAGGCCGGAGGGGGGACTGGGCAGGGATTTCTGTCGTATCGGGCCCGGATGGCGATCCTTCTGGGGCCTGGGCCTGCTCGTGGTTTGCTCCTTGTTTCTGGGCTGGGGAGCCCTGGTGTTAAACCTCGCCTTCGCGGGTCTCACCTTTCTGATACTCTGGTTTTATTCCCGGAGGATCGGCTGCATTACCGGAGACACTTTGGGAGCCCTGAACGAGGTTCTCGAAGCCGGGCTATTCCTTGCCCTGGCCGCGGTATGAAGCCCTCTTCCACCTGAGGAAAAGGAGATAGACCGCGCCCAGGAAGAGGCAGAACAGGATAGCCGCCAAGGTGGCGTCCCGGAGGTGGGCAGAGATGAGCTCCGGGTTCTGCCCGAACCAGTAACCCAGCAGGGCAAGCACAGCCACCCAGCAACCCGCTCCCAGGGCGGTGAACAGGCTGAAGAGGAAAAGGTCCATCCTGGCCAGCCCTGCGGGCAGGGAGATGTACTGTCTTACTCCGGGCAGAAGCCTGGCGATGAAGGTGCTGATATGGCCGTGCCTGTCGAAGAAGACCTCGGCGCGGTGGAGCGATTTGTGGCTGATAAAGAGATAGCGGCCCCAGCGCAGCAAAAACGGCCTGCCCAGAGCCAGGGCCAGCCAGTAGTTGAACAGGCCGCCCAGCAGGCTACCCACGGTTCCGGCCAGGATGACCAGCCAGAGGCTCATGGACTGCTGCGCCGCAAGATAGCCGGCAGGCGGGATGACCACCTCACTGGGAAAGGGGAAGAAGGAGGACTCCAGAAACATCAGCGCAGCCACTCCCAGGTAGCTGATCTGCCCGATGGCATCCAGGATCCAGTGGGCCATCTCCTGCAGCATAGTACCTTTCCCTTGGGCGCTCCCTCTAAGGAACAATTCGTTTTCCGAGTTGGTGCCTTGTCCGCTGCCGGTTGCTACTAAGGGGAAAATCGATCTCCTTCCCCTGGCAAAAGATACAATTTACGTGTTTTCCCGGGTAAAGGCAAACTAAGGTGTGATGGGCATATGGGCAAAAGATGCTTTGTGGCTCTTCCCCTGCCGGAGTCCTATCAGGAGGGTCTGGCTCGCCTGGTGGAACAGTGGCGGGGCAGGCTGGCCTCCAAGATCAACTGGACCAGGCGCGGAAACTGGCATCTCACCCTGTATTTCCTGGGAGAGGTGGAAAACGGGGAGCTTGCCGCCATCAGAAGCGCCCTGGCCGGAATAAGGCTGCCCAGATTTACTTTGCAGGCCGGGGGCGGTGGCTTTTTCCCTCCGGGAAAGCCACCCCGGGTCATCTGGGCCGGGCTCAAGCAGGGCGGCGAGGCCTGCACCGCTCTGGCCGGGGAGGT
>JAIPEP010000121.1 GCA_021737085.1 Desulfohalobiaceae bacterium
CCTGCAGGATCACGTTGTCCACGCGCCCCAGATGCGGCTCCAGACGCTGCAGGTTCTCCCAGGGCAGATCCCGGCGCATGGTGTGCACCTCCCGATGGAAACAGCTCGGACAGCGCAGGCCGCATCGAGAAGTTACTTCGATCTGCCAGGCGAAAAATCTGGGCCGCAGCGGCAAGAACCTGCGCAGCCACCTCATGTCCATTCCCTGTTCCGCCCTGTTTTCATGAGCCCATTCCTGTGCCATTGTGGAACGCGGCGTGGGATCGGACAGGTCATACACGTACCCCGGCGCAAAACAAAGCGGAGACGATATCGGCTGCCTAGACAGCGCCGCCTTGCCCTTTGTCCGAGCCACGGGAAAGACCGTTTTTGCGGCGATCGGACCCTACTCCTGAACAGCGGAGCCTCAATGGGAATCCTGCGCAATCGAAACCTACAGATCGCGATCGCCGCAGTGGTGCTTGCGGTTACCGGGGGCAGCCTGGTGGGCCCGATTCTCCCCGCCATGCTTGGGCCCCTCGACGTGAGCGAGGAGCGGGTGGGCCTAGTGCTCAGCGTGTACACCCTCCTCGCTCTCATCGGCACTCCGATTCTGGGTCTTTCTGCGGACAGGTTCGGGCGCAGGGCTGTGCTCATCCCCTGCCTCTTCCTATTCGGGTTATCCGGAATAAGTATCGCCCTGGCCCGGACCTTCTGGGTCGTTCTCCTGCTGCGGGGCGTACAGGGCCTGGCCGTGGGCGGCATCATGAACACCGGGGTGACCCTGATCGGCGACATGTTCCACGGTCCGGATCGGGCCCGGGCCATGGGCTACCGGATCACCTTTCAGACCGTCACCAACAGCTTCATCCCCTTCCTTTCCGGAGGACTGGCCACCCTGGCCTGGTTTTATCCCTTTCTGCTCTACGGGCTGGCCCTGCCCCTCGGCCTCCTCGCGATCTTCCAGCTCCGCGTGGAGGACACAAGCGACGCCAAGGGGGAGGCAAAACACGGCTCCATGCGCGAACTGCTGACTTATATTTTCCAGATGCGGGCCCTGTGGGTCTTTTTCAGCAACTTCACGGCCTTCATCCTTCTCTTCGCCATGGTGGTATACATGCCCCTTGTCGTGGTTCAAAGGCTGGGCCTGGGCACCCTGCACTCCGGCTTGGCCCTTTCCGTGGGCGCGGGTACGGCCGCCATAGTCTCCTCACAGGCCGGATGGCTCCTGGGGCGCTACTCGGAATACACCATCGTCGCCCTCGGCTTCAGCCTGTGCTGCCTGGCCCTGGCCTCCGTTCCCCTGCCCACTGTGTTTCCGCCCTTACTGGGGAGCCTCGTTGTCTGGGGCGCCGGATTCGGGCTGATAACCCCCGCATTGAACACCTGCGCAGCCGGGATCGCTCCCACGGCATATCGCGGCAGCGTTGTTTCCGTTTTCACCATCACCATCTATCTGGGCCAGACCGTATCTCCGCCATTATTCGGCTTTATCCTGGCTACCGCCGATATGGACAGGGTGTTCCTCATTGCTTCGGCCCTGGGGATCGTCCCTTTGCTTATCACCCTGTTCGGTGGTCTGCAGAATTACCGAAAGCGGGCCCTCTTCGGGGAAAAATCCATCTGAATCCCGCAGTCCGCGATCATCCCTGGAACTCCCTCCCGTATGCCCCCTATTGCCGTTGCATCTCCCCGGCCAGCTCCCTGGCCTTTTTCAACTGGTCCTCATCCATCCTCTTCCGCAGCACCTTCAGATTCTTCTTCGACCTGGAATGCCCCTGAGCCGCGGCCAGGCTGAACAGGGCGTAGGCCTTGACCTCGTCCTGAGCAACTCCCTTGCCCTGGGCATAGAGCCCTCCGAGATTATGCTGAGCCTTGACGAAACCCTGATCCGCGGCTTTTTGGTACCATGTTGCCGCCTGGCCCAAATCCCGATCCACCGCTCCCCGGCCCCGCTCGTAGACAACCGCGAGATTGTACTGGGCCTCCACATAACCCTGATCCGCAGCCCGGCGATACCATCTGGCGGCTCGGGGCACATTCTGCGCAACATCCCGGCCGCGGTCATAAAGGAGGGCCAGATTGTACTGGGCCTTGTCCAGGCCCTGCTCCGCCGCCATTCGGAACCATTTTGCCGCTTGGAAGCCATCCTGCATAACCCCGCGACCCCTGACATGGCTCAGACCAAGACTGTACTGGGCCTCTGCGTGACCCTGCTCGGCCGCCTTGCGAAACCAGCGGTTAGCCAGCTCCGGATCCTGAGCCACATTCCGGCCCTGGGAGTAGATCAGGCCCAGGTTGTACTGGGCCTTGACGTTTCCCTCTTCCGCCATCCGGCGCATCTGCTCCATTGAAGCATTCTCCGAGGCCAGCGCCGCCTGGAAGCCCAAAAGGACAAAAAACACGGACACGATACCAATAATACGATATCTCATCATGCACCTCCCATTTTCGGCCTTTTCTTGCACCATATTCTCCTTGCTGGCCAAGGCTTTTCCCGAACAGGCTGACCTTACCGGGAAAAGCCCGCGATCCTGTTGGCGAAGCGGTTACAACCAGTTCATTCCCGCAATGACCAAGGGCATGGTGACCGCGGAGCCAAGGGAGGTGACCAGAATGATCGAGGCCAACAGCTCCGTCCTTCTGCCGAAGCGGATGGCGTACATCAGCGGCAGCAGGGCTGACGGCCCCGAAGTCTGGACCACGGCCACATCCCTTTCCAGCCCGGAAAAATCCAGAACATGGGTTAGACCCAGAGCGAGCACCGGAGAGAGGATGAGCCGGATGACCACCGCCACGGCCAAGATGAGAAGGAAACCCCGCATCCGGCCCGAAACACCGATCTTCGCCAACTGAAGTCCCAAGACGAATATCAGCAGCGGAATCGCTGCTTCCCCGAGCAGCTCGAGCCCCTTGCCCAATGACTCCGGAAGGGAGATCCCCAGGGTAGTCAGGAGCAAGGCGGCGATCATGGCGTGAAAAATGGGGATCCTGGCGATATCGCGGCCCATCTCCGCCCAGGCGGTTTTTTGGCTTGCCAGGCCAATGGCAACGGTGCACAAGGGGAGGTTGAAGACCACGAAAATGAGCACCGAGGCATTCAGGGCCTGTTGGCCATAGGCGAAGTGGATCAGCGGCAGCCCGAAATTGCCCACATTGATCATGGAACAGGCCAAGACCAGGGCCAGGGTATCCTCCTCGTTTAAACGCAAAAGCCGGGATGCGCCCCAGGCCAACAGCATGAGGCAGGCGGTCAGAAGGACCATGAGCGCGAAGGGACCCTGCAGCGCTGTCCAGGTTATGTCCTCGGCCACCAAAGCATTGAAGACGAACACCGGGGCGAAGACCAGCACTGCGGCATCGGCAAGCTGTTTGATGTCCGGGCTGGCGATTCGCTGATACAGCGCGGCAATCCCGGCGATCAGAAACAGGGGGAGCACCGAGTCCTGGAAGATGATCAGAAACGGCATGGCTCAGCCAGCTTTCCTCCTTCCGTGTCTCGCGAAAGCATTATTCGCTTTGGGGCTTTTTCGCAACACCGCTGCGCGTCTATCTGGACACACGCTCGCAAATCATATAGGGTGACAAGAAAATAATGGAATACGCTTATTGATTTAGATCCGCATAAAAATATTTCCTGAAGAGCTCATTACCCTTTTCGAATAGGTAGGAAAAGCCACCACGGGGTTTTTAGCGGATCTGAATCAATAAGCATATAATGGAAAATCTCCGGCCGCTCACGCTGCATTCTGCTTTCTGTTGCTGCCCGCTGGAAGGATGAGACAGGTACACGATTCCACAGTTGGGGCTATCCAGGTCAGGAACCCGTTCAACGCAATCAAGCCCTGGAACTGGTCCCGGTAGGAAAGCAGGACCAAACAATTCGGATTGGCCAACGGCAAGGCCCCATCTACGCCGCGTATCACTGCTTTTTATCAATGGCCGCAGGCGGGCCGCCGGGAACGTACAACCCGCGATGAGGCTCCCATGAACAGTGTCATTGTGCTGAATGCAGATTTCACCTATCTGCACACCGTGAGCTGGAAACGGGGTATACGCCTGGTGTTGAAGGGCAAGGTGGAAGTGCTCAAATACGGCAGGTCCGTGGCCAACAGTTTCCAGAACCTGCACCGCATCCCTCTCGTGGTCCGGTTGATCAAATTCGTGCGGCGCGTGTACAAGAACAAGGTCCCGCTGAACAAACGGAATATCCTCGCACGCGACGAGTACACCTGCCAATACTGCGGCGCCGGGTGCCGCCACAACCCCACACTGGACCATATTCTCCCCAAATCCCGGGGAGGAAGCTTCTCCTGGCAGAACACCGTCGCCTCCTGCAAAAAGTGCAACCAGAAGAAAGGGGACAAGACCCCGACTGAATGCGGAATGACCCTGCGCAAAAAACCGGTGCAACCCACCATTTCCGAGTTCACCAATCAGCAGGTCAAGCAGATGGGCTTGCGCGAGCTCCTGCAGGACCTGATGTAAGACTTTTCCCCCTCTCGGCTCAGGCGGGTTTTCTAGCCTCGACCAGGCAGTCCATCCGCTCGAAGGAATCCCCGCCGGTGCGAAGGTCTCTCACCTGCTCGAATCCCGCCTGCTCCAGGCTGTTGCGGACCTCCTCGAAGGTGTAGGTATCACCGCTTTCCGTATTGACCAGCATGTTCAGGGCGAAGATCACTCCCGCCTTGGGCCGGGTCCTGGTCTCGTCCATGATATGGTCCCGGATGAGCAGGACTCCTCCCGGCTCCAGGGCGCGATGGATCTTGCTGTAGAGCTCCAGATTCTGCTGCGGCCCGTTCTGGTGAATGATGGCGGAGAGAAGGGCCATGTCGCAGCCCGTGGGAAGCTCATCCTTGTAGAAGTCTCCCGGGAACAGGGTGATGCGCTCCCCCTCCTTCTCCTGCCTCACGCGCTCCTCCGTTATGGGGACAACTCGGGGAAGATCGAAGATGATTCCTTCCATGGCGGGATTGTGTCTGAGAAAGGCCAGGGTGTACACACCGGACCCCCCGCCGATATCGAGCAGGCGACGACAGGAGGTCTCACCGTAGAATGCGGCGATTTCATCGGCCAGATCCCGTCCCACGGTGTCCATGGCCTCGATGAAGTCCCGCTGCTTTTGTCCCTCCATCTCGGTGACACTTTCGCGCTCGGAATTCATCCCTTGGATGACGGTGTCGGTCAAACGGCTCCAGTTATCCCAAACATGGATCATATGGCGGATCATGGGGAGCACGGATCGGGGATGCTTCGCTGAGAGATGGGCTCCCGTCTCATTAAGCCTGTAGCGTCCCCTGGTCTTGTCCAGATACCCGAGGGCCACCATACTGTTCAGAAGCCGGTCCGTCGCCCGTTCATCCAGGCCCTTGGCCTGACTGATCTCTTTCGCTGTCGCGGGGCCGTCCTCCAGGCTGGTAAAAAGATCCAGCTCCGCCGCGCTCAGAATGGCCCGGCTGGCCATGAACTGTCTGGCCTCGGCCATGATATCCTTTTCCTGCATAATCCCCCCGAGATTGTTGTCCCTAATCCCCAGGCTCAGCGCGCTCCCGGTTCGGCTCGCAGTATTTTCATGCTTGGTTGTACCCGGGTCGGCCCGGACATGAGGGTTATTGTCCCCTTCCAGCCGGACAAAAAACCGCGCGGCCGGAGCGGGCTCTTCAACCGCCGGGCCGCGCGCGGGAGTCACCTCTGGAAGGAATGGGGTGCTGGCGCTTTCCCCATAATCCACTCGACGCTCACGGCTATTGACTGCGAATGGTGAAGCGGCTTTCCAGATCCTCGAGCTTGTGCACGATCCCGCCGTATTCCAGCTCGGACTGGGGCAGCATGGCGTTGCCGAAAAAGCCCTGCCGCCTGATGTCGCTCGCCTTGTCCGCCGCGCGCTTGCGAACCTCGTCCCAGAAGGGGTGGTCAAAGATGTCCACAGGTGCGGTCAGACGGCCTTCGTGCACGCAATACGCGGCGCAGGAGACCATGGGCGGGCCGTCGAAATAGGAAACCTTGCTGTTGAGCTTGGCCGGCATGAGCGGTCCGCAGTGGCTGCCCCGCATGAATCCGGCCACATTGGGCGCAATCTCGTAGGGGGAGAGGACCTCGCCTGTGGCGGGGAACTCGCCCTGTACCCGGGCCAGCATGACCGGATCGTCCTTGCCCACGTACTGTCCCGCGATATTCTGCAGCCTGGTGGTGCTCACGGATACCGCCTGCTTCCCCGAGGACCGGTTATAGATGCTCTCCACAACGAACCGCTCCGGATCGCGGAGCAGGGCTGCGATATCGTAGAGCTCCTCCGGGGTGTTCAGATCGATGACCTTGTCCGCACCGGTATAGGATACGTCCATGATGCGGAAGGTGAATCCCCCGGACATCTTGGGCGAGAGCATGAGGCCGGGGCAGTACATGGGATCGGCGAAGCCCAGGTACAGGGGGAGATTGTACGCCCCGGGATCGGTCTTGTCCGCGGTGAAGAAGAGAGCCGGCTCGTTGGGGCGCTCCTCGATCTCCATCTCCGCCACTGCCGGACCGAGCCCACGGACATTGCCGGAGAAGGAGTCCTTGAGAAGATCCTGGCCCGCCCCGTAGAGACCCTGGTCCTTGGCCACCTCGGTCCCGGCCTGGAAGGCGTCCCAGACGAGACGGTGCACCTCTTCGTCGCTCTCGCCCCTGTTGTGCGTGGTGAGCACTGCGATGTCGTCACCGGTATAGCTCACGTGGTAGTCGATGAGCAGACCGTGGTGATGCTGATGGACATGTTCCTTCACGCTGTCCAGGAGTCGCTGGCTGGGGCGGACGTGACCGCCCACGCTTCCGATGTCCGCCTTGATCGCTGTCAGGGTCGTCTTCATTGTCCATGGCCTCCTTGCATTTTGCGAGCATTACACAAGTGTGCCATTATCCAGGGCTTTCCTTCTGATCCAAAAAAGAGGCCGGAGCGCTCCGTTTCTGGCTCGGACACTGGACCGGCTGCCCCATGAGCTC
>JAIPEP010000014.1 GCA_021737085.1 Desulfohalobiaceae bacterium
AAGGCACCGGAAGAGGTGGACCTGGAAACCCGGATCAACAATGTCACCTACTGGGTTTTGCGCTCGGTTCAAAAACATTCCGCAACCTACTTTGTCGATCCCGCCTGGATCATGGCCCAAATCATGGAGGAATCTTTCTTTTACGAATTTGCTGTCTCCTGGTCCTTCGCCTCCGGCATTTGCCAGTTCACCCTGCCTACTGCCGAGAGCTTCGGAATGGTCACTCCCCGAACAAGCGGCATCGCAGAGGAAAAGTTAAATCAGCCGGAAAAGGCCAAAGCCCTGGATCGGTTAAATGCCCTGAGGAAAAGGAAGAATAAGGTGAGAAGCAAAAACAAAAAGCTCTTCTACAACCAGAGCAAGCTCTTCAAGGAAAGCCTCCGTCACCATCTACGCGGAACGACACTTACTCGTGCCGAAAGCTGGCTCGATGCACTGCAAGAAATGGATTCCCTGAAAGAATCCATACAGAGCAATCGAAAGGAATATAGGAACTTTCTTCGATCCAACTACAAAGGAAAAGACATATTTGATCACAAGGACCTAAATTTCCTGCTGCAGTTCGACGAGCGCGTCATCTATAAAAAGCCGATCGAGGCCATGATCAAAATTATGACCCGATACATGAAAGGAAGAAATGGGAATATTCTTGCGGCTACTGCGGGATACAACTCCGGTCTTTCCAGGACATACTATCCTCATGCCGTCTATAAGCCCTATGGGCGAATACCGAACTATGATGAAACTGTTTCCTATGTTAGTAAAATTGTAGTGAACCACTATGAGATAGTTCAACGGCTGAGAGGATAGTTACGTTTTATAATATTCAGAACCAAACTCCTCGCGATAACCATCCCTTTTCCCTTTCTGTAGACCGCTCTGGCTTGCCGCGTCCTTGAGTGATAAAAACGTGATGCCGGTGCACCGTGGCGGGAGAGATCCCACGCCGTACCCCCCCGTAACCCCTTCGCCGCCGCTTGAGATTTTTCCGCCCCTTGTTATATAGGACTGGATACCAAGCATCATAAAGAGGATGAGACATGAACAGTTCACTCCCGAATAACCAAAAGGGCGTGCTCTCTCGCAGGCACTTTCTCTACCTTGCCGGAGCCGGGTCTCTTGCTTTCCTCGTGGGTTGCGCCTCTAGTCCGGTTACCGGCAGGCCCCAGCTTATGCTCGTGTCCGAGGAGCGGGAAATAGAGGTGGACAGGGAGAACTCCCCGCACCAGATCTCCGCGGATTACGGCCGCGTCCAGGACGATGCCCTGAACGACTATGTAGCCTCAGTGGGAAGTGAGATAGCGAAGCAAAGCCACAGACCGGACATGCCCTATTCCTACAATGTGTTGAACGCCTCCTACGTCAACGCCTATGCCTTTCCCGCCGGGACTATAGGAGTAAGCCGGGGCATTTTGCTGAACATGAACAGCGAGGCAGAACTGGCTTCCCTCATCGGACACGAAGTGGGACACGTTTCCGCCAGACACACCGCTCAAAGGATGAGCCAAGGAATCTTGACCTCTGTGGCTCTCACCGGTCTGGTAGTGGCGGCGGAACCGGAATGGGAGCAGGTGGTGGGCGGACTGGGCTCCATCGGGGCAGGGGCCCTGCTGGCCAGCTACAGTCGAAACCAGGAAAGGGAAGCCGATAAGCTGGGGCTGCAATACATGGCAGAAGCGGGTTACAGCCCCCGGGGATACGTGGGGCTCATGGAGATGCTCAAGGAGATGTCCCACAAAAAGAAGAGCTTTCTTCAGGTCCTTTTTTCCACTCATCCCATGAGCCGGGAGCGCTACAAAACTGCGGTGGAGCGGGCGGACGAATACTCCAAACGGAATAAGCCGGTCTACAGGGAGAGATACATGGACAATACCGCTTCCTTGCGCCGGATCAGGGAAGCGATCGAGGAAATGCAGGAGGGAAACGAGCGCATGGCGAATGGGGAACCGGAAAAGGCCCGGGAGCACTATGCTAAGGCCCTGAAGACCGCGCCAGAGGACTACGCCGCGAACCTGAAAATGGCCAAATGCCAAATAGCGCTGGAAAAGCCGGCGAAGGCCCGAAAATACTCCCGGGCAGCCAGGGAGATCTATCCGGAGGAACCCCAGGCCCACCATGTATTGGGCATTACCTACATCCAGCTGGAGAAGTACGAGCAGGCCCTGCAACAATTCAATGCCTACAAAGAGAAGCTGCCGGGTAATCCCAACACGGTCTTCTTCCAGGGTTACTCCCTGGAGGCGATGGATCGCAAAAGCCGGGCGGCGGAAAAATACCACAGCTATCTGGAAAAAGTGAACAGAGGCAAGTATGCCGAGCACGCCCACAAGAAGCTTAAAGAATGGGGCTATATCTAGCCGATTTGCAATTTCCCGTCTTGGAGTGCACCAACACCCTATCTAGTTTCCGAAGCGAAACTAGATAGGGTTTCTTTTTCGCAAAAAGTAAAGAGACGCTAGTTAGCCTGTCATCAAAGTCTCATCTAGTGTATGACTTTCAGAAGTAAAGTGTGTGTCTTGTCAGGCGCTTTGTATATTTAGCACCATGAGATGGGACAAACTTAGAGATTGATTTTATGCAAGTCTTGAATAGAATTGACTTTGAAATGAATGCTACGGAAATACGAAGGCGTCTGGGCATAAGCAAGGATAGTGAGGACTGGCATAATGTTCAAGAGCTTATGCAAGAAATGAACAAGACCATTCAAGCGCAAGCTGCGTATAAGCCATGTTATATCCAGCAAAAGAAGAATGAATCAGTGACTATTGAAAATATTAATTTTTCTAGCAAAGTTCTGAGAAAGAATCTCGAGGGAGTGGAAAGAACCTTTCCCCTTGTTGTAACCTTGGGTAAAAATGTAGATGAGGTTCTGAAAAAGAAAGATGACTTTTTACAACAGTACTATTTGGATACGATTGCCAATGTGGCTTTGCAGGATTTATTGAAAAGCCTATGTGCTCAACTTCAAAATGAATACAATATAGAACAGTTATCCTATATGAGCCCCGGATCTTTGCAAGACTGGCCAATCGGGCAGCAGCGCCCCTTGTTCTTGCTGCTCGGAAACGTGGAAGAGGAAATCGGAGTGCGTCTTGCTCCAAGTATGCTCATGTATCCTTCCAAGTCCGAGTCAGGGATGTTTTTTCCCACAGAGGTCACGTTTTTCAATTGTCAGTTGTGCCCCCATGCAAATTGTCCTTCCAGAAAGGCGGCTTACGATGAGGAAAAGGCCAAGGAATACGGGGTATTATAGTCAGAGTGCCCTGGCCTATCTGAAAGGCAAGCAAATTCGAAAGTACCGGGCTCATTAGTCCTCGCTCAGTCCTTTCCAATCAAAAAGAGTCCATGGACATTCTCAAAGTGCCTGCGGTACATTTCCTTCTTGGAGCCTTTTCAGAAGGTTGTCGGCAGTGCCGAGATACTCCAGGACCACAGGCCGAGGCTTTCCGTTAACACGTCTGGATTCGACGATGGCCCAGTAGTCTTGGCCCCTTGAGGGCTTCTTTTGAATCGTTGCCATTCCAGTGTATACAAATTTTTTAGGGATAACTATCCGAAAGCTTGAATATTTTTTCAATAACGCGCTATGTGTGATAAGCTCACGCTAGGCATCGCTTGACAAAGCGCTACCTAACCATCAACAAGGAGGAGCCATGGCTACCGACCTCTTCCGTTCCATCCCTTCTGTGGACAGACTGTTGCAGCACCTGGAACAGGATGCCTCCTTGACGGGCATTCCCCGGACACTAATAAAGGAACTGGTCAACGCCTATCTGGAGGAAATACGCAACGCCATCCGCAGAGGAAGCGTGGAGAATGAACATGAGCTGGAGCCTCGTGCCCTGCTGCCGGACCTTACCCTTTACATCCGCAAGCGCTCCCGACCCAGATTCCGCAGGGTCCTCAACGCAACAGGCGTAGTAGTACACACCAACCTGGGCCGCTCTCTGTTGGCTCAGGAAGCGGTGGAGGCGATGAAAACTGCCTGTACCGGATATTCCAACCTGGAATTCGATCTGGAAACCGGACAAAGGGGCAGCCGTTACGACCTGGTCCAGGATCTGCTCTGCGAGCTAAGCGGTGCGGAAGCCGCGCTTGTGGTAAACAATAACGCCGCTGCCGTGCTTCTCGTCTTAAACACCCTGGCCCAGGGAGGGGAAGTTATCGTCTCCCGCGGCGAGCTGGTGGAGATCGGAGGCTCCTTCCGCATCCCGGAGGTCATGGAGCGCAGTGGGGCAGTGCTCCGGGAAGTGGGCGCTACCAACCGCACCCACCCGGCAGACTACGAGCGGGCCATCGGTCCGGAAACTGCTGCCTTGCTCAAGGCGCACACTTCCAACTACCGCATAGTTGGATTCCACAAGGAAGTGGACGCCTCCGAGCTGGCAGCCATAGCCAAGGATCGAGACCTCCCCGTGATAGAGGATCTGGGCAGCGGGAACCTCTTGCGCTTTCCCGGAGCTTTGGGACAGGAGGAACCCACTGTCCAGGATACCGTGGCCAAGGGCGTTTCCGTGATCTGCTTCAGCGGAGACAAGCTATTGGGCGGCCCCCAGGCGGGCATCATCCTGGGGAAGGAGCGCTACATCCGCCGCATTCAAGCCAATCCCCTGAATCGGGCCCTGCGCATAGACAAGATGACCCTGGCCGCACTCGAGTCCACCCTTCGGCTGTACAAGGATCCGGAAGCCGCTCAGGAAAAGATCCCTACCCTGGAAATGATCTGCGCCAGTGAATCCAGTCTGCGCAATCGCGCCGCCGGTCTCGCCCGAAAGATCCGTAAGACGCTGGGTAAAAAGTTCCGCGTGGAGACAGCCAAGGGGACCTCGCGAGTGGGTGGCGGGGCCAGCCCCACCCTGGCCCTGCCCACCCATCTGGTCCGGCTGATACCGCGTGGGGATGCCCCGGACCTGGAAACCCTGCGCAGACGCTTGTTGGACACGAACCCTCCCCTTGTGGGACGAGTGGAGGACGACGCCCTGTGCCTGGACCCAAGGACCCTGCGCCGCCTCGAGGCCAAGGATCTCGTCGCGGCCCTGCAACAAGCTGTCCATAATGGAGGCAATCACACATGAGCCACACCCTCAAGCACACTCCCGCGAATTGCTGGCAGGTGTATTCCAGCCAGGAACAGCGCAAGGCAATCAGTGATTTCGCCGTGCGCTACATCGATTTTATCACTCAGTGCAAAACGGAAAGAGAAACTGTGCGTTGGATTCGGGACAGGGCCCGCGAGGCGGGATTCAGCGACGACCCCCAATCTCCTGCCTTTTATCGGGTGCTCAAGGACAAGAGCATTATCCTGGTCCGGCGCGGACGTCGCCCTCTTAAAGAGGGCTTGCGCGTTCTGGGGGCCCATGTGGACACCCCTCGCCTGGACCTCAAGCAAAACCCCCTGTATGAAACTTGTGATCTCGCCCTGGCCAAGACGCATTACTACGGTGGCCTGCGCAAACATCAGTGGTTCTCCCGCTCCCTGGCCCTGCACGGGGTGGTGGTCACCCAGGACGGGGACAAAGTGAACCTGCGCATCGGCGAGGAGGCCGAGGACCCGGTCTTCCTTATTCCGGATCTCCTCCCCCATTTGGCTTCCCAGCAGAACGAGAAAAAGCTTAGCGAGGCCTTCGAGGGAGAAAAGATGAACGTGATCCTGGGCAACGACAAGGCGGAGACGAGCTCGGCCGGAGGGGAAATCGGGGAGGAAGCCTCGGAGGAAGCCGAAAGGGAATCCATCAAGAAAGGGGTACTGCAGCTACTCTATGCCCGCTACGGCTTGACAGAAGAGGATCTATTCAGCGCAGAGCTGCAGCTGACCCCAGCGGATCCGGCACGGTCCGTGGGCCTGGATCAGTCCCTTGTAGGCGGTTTCGGCCAGGACGACAGGGTGTGCGTCTTCTGTGGCCTGCAGGCCCTGCTCCAAGAGTCCGATCCGGAGTACACCCAGATGGCGCTTTTCTGGGACAAGGAGGAAATCGGCTCGGAAGGAGCCACCAGCGCCCGCTCCATGTTCTTCGAATACACCTTGCAAGAGCTCCTAGAGACCCTGGAGCCCGGATCACGTCTCTCGCGGGTTTTGGCAAACAGCCGGGCCCTTTCCGCGGACGTGCACGGCGGTCTGGATCCTGACCACCAGGACCTGCACGACCCCATGAACTCCTCCAAGCTGGGTTACGGCCCAGTCTTCTGCAAATTTACCGGCCACAGGGGAAAGCTGGGAGCAAACGACGCCACCGCGGAATACGTGGCCTGGTTGCGCTCCCTGCTCAACAGCAAGGGCATCCCCTGGCAGATGGCAGAAATAGGCAAGGTGGACGCCGGGGGCGGAGGCACTGTTGCCAAGCATTTGGCGGTCTACGGCATGGACATCATAGACTGCGGCCCAAGTGTTTTGGGCATGCACAGCCCCTTCGAGCTAACCAGCAAGGCGGATATATACGCCACTTACCAGGCCTTTCGCGCCTTTTTAGAATAGTATGACCATTTTTTAACTACCTGCTGAAGAAAATTACACCCAGCGTTCCCTATTCCCGATTAATTGAATTTCCAACTGCATCTGCCATAAAGGAGGTCTCCATATGCACGCCGTGCTCCTCGCTGGATACAAGAAATCCGGAAAGACCCAGCTGGCCACATCTCTTTGTGAGCAGTTCCGCGAATGGAATATCCCGGTTGCTGTGGCCAAGTATAGCCACCACCGCTTTGACCGGCCGGATTCGGATACCGGGAGACTAACCTCGGTTGCGGACCACGTGCTCGCCTTCGATCCGGATACCGCGTCCCTGATCCAGCCCGGCAAAAGATCCCTGCAGGATTTTCTGCCCCTTATTTCCGCCCGGGTGCTTATCATAGAGGGAGGAAAACACCTGGAAAACCTGCCGCGAATCATGCTGCCCAGAGAAGGCGACAACTCCGCAGAGCTCGACAACGGGCTCGCTATAGGGCAATGGACTTCCTCACCGGCACCGGGCGTGGATTCCCTTCCGGATACAACTCAGGCCGCCCGTCTTATTCTGGACAGGGGGTTCCTCCTGCCAGACCTGGATTGCGCCGGATGCGGAAGGGATACCTGTGCCGAGCTGGCTAGGGACATCGTGTCCGGACGGGCTGAGCTCTCCGAGTGCACCTCTTTGTCCTCTCCCTCCATACAGGTCACAATTAACGGGGCCCCCATCCCCCTGAATCCCTTTGTGCAGGATCTTTTGCGAAACACACTGACCGGGATAGTTTCTGCTCTGAAGGGAGGCGAATCCGGCAAGATAGAAATCAGTCTGGATATCTAGGGGTGAATTTCCTGTGTGGCTTCAAAGGCACTAAATCAACAACCCTCATGCCTGCGCAGACGCAGGCACAACCAAGCATGAAAATAAGCGAGGCGACCCTGCACTGTTTCAATGAGCGGTGAAAAGTTTTGAACCGCCCGCTCCCTTCGGTCGCTCGACGTACGGGACATCCCCGCAGCAGACTGTTGCTGCGGGGATAGGCCCAGGCAAGCTTCGCTTGCCAATCACGTCCCTCTGGATCCCCCATGTCGAGTGAGCGGGAGCGAACGGGCGGTTAATCCTCTGAATATTACCAAAAAACAAGAGCCCTAAAGACCTCCCGGAAGGATTATGCAAAACCAGTTCTTTCAAGTAGTAAATGTGGACGAATTCCGCTCTCTGCTTAACTCTTTTCCGCCCCTGACCGAGAGCGAGCGGGTCTCCCTCGAAGACGCTTGCGGTCGCGTGCTCGCCGGGGATATTGCGGCAGGGGAGCATATTCCCCCTTTCCACAGATCCAGCATGGACGGGTACGCCGTGGCTGCTGCGGATACATTCGGCGCCTCCGAGAGCAGTCCGGCCTACCTTGATATAATGGGGCATGTGGACATCGAGCGCATGCCAGAATTCAGTTTGCAGCGCGGCCTGTGCGCCGGGGTGGTTACCGGCTCCTCCCTGCCGGAAGGAGCGGACAGCGTGGTGATGCAGGAATATTGCCACCCCGTGGGTAGAGCTGCCCTGCAGATTACACACGCTGTAGCCCCCGGTGAAAACGTGCTGTTTAAAGGCGAGGATTGCTCCCCTGGTGATACCGCGGTTCCGGGGAATACCGTGCTGAACTCCGGGCAGATCGGCATCCTTGCCGCCCTGGGAATTCCTGCTGTACCTGTATACCGCAGGCCCCGAGCCGGAATTATAGTCACCGGAGACGAACTTGTGCCGGTGGAAGAATCCCCCCAGGGGGCGCAGATCAGGGACGTAAACTCTCACTCTATCTCTTGCCTGATAGCTCAAAGCGGCGCCCAGCCAGTAAAATACGGTATCGTTCCGGATAACGAAGAGGACATGGCCCGCATTCTTCACGCGGCATGTCAGGAATGCGATCTCCTGCTAATCTCCGGTGGGAGCTCCGTGGGCACGAGGGATGTCACCCTGGGAGCCATAGGCCGCCTGCCCGATTTTCGGCTCCTGGCCCACGGCGTGTCCATCAGCCCGGGCAAGCCCACCATTCTTGCCAGGAGCGAAGGCCTCCCCCTTATCGGCCTTCCCGGTCAGATCACCTCGGCCCAGGTGGTGACCATGGTGCTTATCCGCCCCTTTGTGGAGTATCTCCAGGGCAAGCGCCAATTTCCCAGAGATGACGCCGCTGGACGTCCTCAGGCATCCCTTTTGCGCAATATCGCCTCCAAGCAAGGCCGCGAGGACTATATCCGCACCAGGCTCAAACACCAGGACGGCCAGTTAGTGGCTGAGCCTGTCCTTGGCCCCGGAGGGCTTTTGCGGACCCTGCTGGAGGCGGACGGTTTGATCCGGATTCCGGAAAACGCGGAGGGACTTAAAAAAGGAGAGTGTGCCGAGATCCTGCCTTTGTAGGGCTCAGACCATTTCCGGACGAGTGCCCAGCGCCCGCAGGGGAAGACCAGCGCACTCGCTCTGCAGATCCACCCGGACCGCATAGAAGGCCCCCCAATCCAGGGGGTAGGTGCGCCGGTTCAGGCGATTGGCCCAGCTCGTATCCTTCCATGTCCTTTGCGGTCCGGGAAGCACAGAGCGTACCAGGACCCTTTCCCAAGGGACGCAATTGTGCAGCATCTTTTTGAGCCTGCCCCAGGGCAAAGGCTGTAGCGGATTGTTCCGCAGAGTGCGACTGTCCATCCTGGCTGCTTCTTCTGGAAGGGGAGCGGGACAGCGGTTCAATAGCCCCACTAGAATACCTGCTTTCCCTACCCTGTAGGCCTCGCTCAGAATCGATTCCGGTTCGCTACTCAGATTCAGGCTCAAGAGGATGGCCACATAGTCGAAGGCATTGTCCTCGAACTGCATGTGGTCGCTGTGGCCAAGGTGCAGATCTACGGCATCGCCCAGCCTGAGCCTGGTTCGGGTAACAAAGTGAGGATGACTGTCCAGCCCGGTAACCTCGAAGCCAGCCCGGAGCATAGTTTCTAGGAAAAGCCCCGCCCCGCAGCCCGCTAAAAGCATCCTCCGATCCTTTCTGGGCCAGTCGAAAATTAGCTCCAGGAGTAGCCTTTCCGCGCTGGACAGCAAGTAGCTGCCACGCATCAGGGACTCAAGACGAAAGGGGAGATCCCGCGGATCCTCGTTTCCAGCTCTCGCCAGCTGCACAAGACCTCCGGTTGTCCCGCCTTATCAATAAGTCCTGCAGATCGCCCCTCTGGCAGCGGAGGTGGCCTGCTGGGCGTAGCGCCGCAAAAAAGGTGAATCCACTTCTTTTTGGGGCGGAGTAAAATTTTTCCTGCGGGTCTCCATCTCCTCCCGGCTCAACTCTACGTCTATTCGTCTGCCCGGAATGTCGATCCGCACGGTGTCTCCTTCTTGGACCAGGGCAATCAGCCCCCTCTCCGCCGCCTCAGGAGAGACATGGCCTATTGCGGCTCCTCGTGTGGCTCCGCTGAAACGCCCGTCCGTGATCAGGGCCACCTCGCGGTCCAGCCCCATTCCGGATATGGCCGAGGTGGGGGCCAGCATCTCCCGCATGCCCGGGCCGCCCTTGGGGCCTTCGAAGGAGATGACCACCACATCCCCCTTGCCGATCTCCTGATTCAGAATGGCTTCCACCGCCTCGTTCTCGGAATAAAACACTCTCGCCCGGGCGCTTCTGACCTTCATCTCCTCCGCGACAGCGGACTGCTTGACCACGCATCCCTCCGGCGCGAGGTTGCCATAGAGGATGGCGATGCCCCCGTCCTCCTGATGGGGATTTTCCAAGCGGCGGACTATCTCCCCATCTGAAGCGCGCTCTTGCAGTTGGTCCAGATTGTGCCCCAGACTCTGCCCGGTCACAGTCAGGCACTCTGTGGCAAGGAGCCCGTTTCGGGCCAACTCGCCCATAACCGCCGGCACGCCGCCAACCCGGTTCAAGTCCTCCAGGTGATGAGGCCCCGCTGGAGAAAGTTTGCACAGGTTGGGTGTGTTCCGGCTCACCCGATCAAAGACCTCCAGAGGCAGCTCCAGGCCGCATTCCGCAGCGATAGCCGGCAGATGCAGAACTGTGTTCGTGGACCCGCTCAGGGCCATATCCAGGGCTACAGCATTGTGCAGGCTGTCCTGGGAGACAATATCTCCGGGGTGCACTCCCTCCTGCAGCAGTCCCATTGCCCTTCTGCCGGATTCCTTGGCCAGTCTCAGCCTCTGGGAATGAACCGCGGGAATCGTGCCGTTTCCAGGCAATGCCAATCCCAGCGCCTCACTCAGGCAATTCATGGAGTTAGCGGTAAACATCCCGGAGCAACTCCCGCAGCCCGGACAGGCCTTCTTTTCCAGAGCCGAGAGCTCAGCGGTAGACATCTCACCCTTGCGGGTCCGGGCCATTGCTTCGAAAACGCTGACCAGATCCACCGATTGGCCCTGGTATTCCCCCGCCAGCATAGGCCCCCCACTGATGCAGACAGAGGGAAGGTTCAGCCTGAGCATGGCCATAAGCATTCCCGGCACGATCTTATCGCAATTGGGGATGAAGACGAGACCGTCGAAAGGCTGGGCCGTAGCCATCACTTCGATGGAGTCCGCTATAAGCTCCCTGCTGGGAAGGCTCATCCGCATGCCGGAATGATTCATGGCCAGCCCGTCGCAGACTCCGATCACGGGGAATTCCATCGGTGTTCCCCCGGCGGAGCGGATTCCGTCCTTGACCGCTCGTGCCACGGTATCCAGATGCATATGGCCGGGAACAATCTCGTTGGCCGCATTTACTACGCCTATCAAGGGCTGGCTCATTTCTTGTTCATCCATACCCAGCGCATAGAGCAGAGACCTGTGCGGCCCCCTCTCCAGCCCGGATTTCATCGTATCGCTACGCATGCAACCTCCTTTATCCTCCGATATCTACGCTACTAAAAGATCCAGGTGATTTCCCGCGGCGACGCTGCGGCGCGGCGTGAAGAGGCCTGTATCCTTTCCACCCATTAAGCATAGATAAACCTTCGCGGGACATTTTTTCACTTTAAGGCACTAAGGCTATGCCTCGCGGATAGCTACCCAACTACTTAAAAGGGCCACACCTAACAGCACACCGAAAAAAATCGTGATATGCTGTGCGGGAAGGAAATGAAGCTCCAGCCAGAGCGGCGGAACATTGAGCAACTGATTCAAGGAGTTCTGCGCCGCCTTGAGCAAAACAAGCGCCAAAGCGCCGCTGATCAGGGCTTGCACAATAGCCCCCACAAATATGGGCATCTGGATGAACCACCTCCCTGCTCCCACCAGTCTAAGGACTTCCACCTCCTCCTGTTTGGTATACAGGGTTAGCTTGAATGTATTGGCCATGATGAGAGAAACGAGAAATATTATTCCTGCCAGGAAGGGATAGAAGATCCTCCCGGAGAGCCTGGTCCAGGTGCTTGCCCGGCGCAGTCTCTTCGAGCTCAGACTGGCCCTGTCCACCCCGGGCATGCTTTCGATGTCGCCAATCAAGCCGCGTACTGACTCCCGGGGAGAGCTCTTGGGCAGCTCCACCGTTACCACCGCAGTCGGCGGCAGGGGATTGTTCCCCTTGAGCCATTGCAGATCCACTTCCCCCAACCCCTCGGAAAGTGAATCCAGGGCCTCCTGCGGCGTATATTGGGTAAGGGATACCACATAATCCTTCTTACTTATCGCGTCCCACTGTTTGCGGACCTTTTTCAGGCTAGCGGAGCTATCCCAATAGATCTCAAAGCTCAACTGGCCCTGCCGGCTCAAAACCTGTTGGCGCACATTGAACATGGCCAGGATGAACAAGAGGCCCAGAAAAAGGAGCAGAGTAAGGGCCACCAGAGTGATCCCCTGTTCCCATTTATTTATCCCCAGGTCCCGTAGACCCTTTCCCAGCAGAAATACGAGCCTATTCACAGTATCCATCCTCCAGATGGAGCACCTTGGCCTGGGGGACCTGCTCCAGCAGACGCCGATTGTGAGTGGCCAAAAAGATTGTAGTGCCGAACTGATTGAACTGCTTGAAAATCTCCAAAAGCCTTGTGGACAGTTCGTCGTCCAAATTACCGGTTGGTTCGTCCGAGAGGAGCAAATACGGATTGGTCACCACCGCCCTGGCAATGGCCACACGCTGCTGCTCCCCGCCTGAGAGCCCCCTGCAGGGCAAATTCATCCTGTTTTCCAACCGGAGCACCCTGCAAATGGCGTTGGTCCTGCGCTCCATCTGGGCCCGTGGAATACCCCGGACCAACATGGGCAGCGCGACATTCTCCCGCACAGTTTTATGGGGCAGCACCTTAAACTCTTGAAATACAACACTCACTGCCCTACGGAGTTTGGGGACCATCCTTTTAGTCAGGCGGGACAAATCGAAGCCAGCCACATGCGCGCCCCCCCTTTGCAGGGACAATGATCCGTGCAGTACCCGCAATAGCGTGGTCTTGCCCGCTCCAGAGGGGCCGAAGAGAAAAACGAACTCCCCCGGCTCCACCTCGAAGGAGACATTTTTAAGCACCCAGTGGCTTCCAAAGGCGTAGGAGACATGTCTTAGTTTGAGCATAGTTGGAAAGGCCCGGCGCGTTAGCGCCATTTATGCACAGAGAATGTGTCCCTGGACTGGATCTGATGTTCCAGTTCCTGTGGAGTGACAGTTGCCGCCCCGATCTCCTCCACCACAAGCCCTGCGGAGATGTTGGCCAACAGACAGGAGTGCAGGGGATCCATCCCCCCCGCCAAAGAGACGGCGGCAACTGCGGCCACCGTATCCCCGGCCCCGGTAACGTCGAAAACATGCCTGGCGAGAGTGGAAATCCTATAAACCTCTCCAGTGTCTTGAAAAAGGACCATCCCCTCCTCGCCCAAAGTTATGAGCACATTTACCGCATTGCTCCGCTCGCGGATCACGTCGCCAGCGGCCAAGATCTCCTCTTGACCGTTGATCCGCCCTCCCCAGATATTTTCCGCCTCTTTCCGATTGGGGGTAATCAATTCCGGAGGGGGATAATGGTAAAAATTTTCCGGCTTGGGATCGATGATTAGCCGGCAACTAGCGAACTCTGAAGTTCTGAGCATGGAGAGGACAGCCGGGGAAAGGGTTCCTTTCCCGTAGTCGGACAGAATCAGCGTTTCCGGCGGACCGAACTCCCCTCCCAGGAGGCTCTCCCTGACCTGCTCGGCCTCCGGTCTTGCTTCGGCATCCTCTTTGTCTATACGCACCACCTGTTGACCCTGGGCGATGACCCTGGTCTTCTGGATCGTGGCCATGTCGGGAACAGTAAGAATCCCATCCCGGATCCGCTCCTGCTGCAGCAGCTCACCTATCCGGCCCCTGCCCGAATTATTACCGCAACAACCCAGCAGTGTAGTCTCTCCTCCCAGGCTCCTCACATTCCTGGCCACATTGGCCGCTCCACCCAGACGATACTCCTCCCTGTCCACCCTTACCACCGGGACCGGCGCCTCCGGGGAAATCCGGTCCACTGTGCCGTACTGATAATGGTCAAGCATTACGTCGCCAAAGACGGATACCACCGCCCGCTGTATCGACTCCAGCCCTGAGAGAAGCCGCTCCCGGGATATCTCCTGCCGCATGCCCTACACATCTTCTCCTGTTTCACGTGAAACATCGCTATTCTCTTCTACGCCAAATTTCTGCAACAATTGGTACAGCTCTTGCTTAGACTGGTAAGAAAAGGAAACGGAGCCTTTTTCCCTCGAGCCACGTATTCGAACAGGGGTCTGGAAACGTTCGCTTATATCCTGTTGCAGCTTCTTTTTCAGACCACGGAAACCGGAATCAGAGGGGTTCTTTGTTTTTCTTGGCGTCTGCGCAAGGTAACCCGGAAGGCAGCCGTTTTGTTTATAATAGGAGACCACGTGCTCCAGATCCCGAATGGTGAGTCTGTTCTGCAGAAGGAGCTCAAAAACCTTCCAGCGGATATCCTTATTCTCAAAAGCCAGCAGATTACGGGCCTGGCTTGCGCTGATGCGCTGCTCCCGTAATGCCTCAAGGATTTCTGGCTCTAATCTGAGTAGTCGAAGGCTGTTCGCTGTTCTGGAACGGCTACTCCCCACACGACGGGCAAGCTCATCCTGGGAAATATCCGCGAGCTCCTGGAGTTTGTATAGGCCTTCTGCCTCTTCCACAGGATCTAGGTCCTCCCTTTGCAAATTCTCCATAAGGCCAACAATCATGGATTCAGAATCGGATAATTCGGAAACTATTGCCGGTAATTCCTGAACCTGGGCTAGGTGACAGGCTCGCCATCGCCTTTCACCGGCAATAATCTCGTAGCGGCCCTGGGTATGTTGCGAAGGGCGAACCAGGAGAGGTTGAAGTAGGCCCTGCTTCTTGATAGATTGGGCAAGTTCCTGAAGGGATTCCGAGGAGAACGATTTTCGAGGCTGATGGGGATTGGGTTCCAGGGAATCAAGGTGCAGGCGCTGATACCCCTCTGCCGCCCCCTCCGAACCAAGTGTCGGGCTCTTCTGAAACAGGGCATCCAGCCCTCTACCCAATCCTTTATTAGTGGGTGACATGAATCCCTCCTTTCCACTCTGTGTTCCCCTTGGAACCAATGGACCCTTTTGGTGGTTGGGGCTGGCGGGCTACCCTAGCCATCCTTCCCAAGCCTGATTACGGCCTTTCCATGCCCGGAAGGGCTTAAGACATACATTTGTTTCTAACCGGTATGCGAGGTCTTTGGCAAGACCTGGTGTGTTTCCTCTGCAGACGGTCCGCGGTCCAGCCAAGGGGAAAAACCTGTTCCACATTTTTGCCCGGGGAAAGGAAGATATATGCTAAACAAAAGGAGCTGGGTCCAGGATATTTACGACAGCAAGGGAGAATTTCTAGGCATCTTTATAGGCCCGGAAGTATGGGAGCGCGTTCAAGGGGAAGTGCTCCCCATCCTGCGTCGCGAAATAAACGAGCTCGAGGACCGGGGAGAGCCGGAAATTCGGGAACCCTTAGACGACTGGGAAAACCTTAAAAAATTCTGGGGATTCAATTATCCGGTGGATTTCGACGTACAGTGTGAGATCTGCGGGGCAGAGACAACGAACTGGCAGGAAGACAAACCCCGGTTATTCCTTCTCAAGGCGGCGAGCTTAAGCGGTCTGGTTACATTCCAGTGTCGCAATTGCGGAGCAAAGATACTCAAGAAGCATTTCAAGGACAGGATCACTGTGGAAACCACTGCCACACGCGACTACTCTTGAGGCTGGAAGAGCTCACAAGAGGGAGACATGCTATAAAAGACCAGAGCACTGGGCTCCATGCTTTTGGTTTCCACAGGCAAGTTCGCGGGCCAAATCCAAATAGGCCTGACTACCTTTGGATTTATAGTCGTAGCAAATAACGGGCAGGCCGTGGCTCGGGGCCTCGGAAAGGCGGACATTGCGAGGGATTACCGATTCAAAGACCTTGTTGGGAAAATGGTTCTTCGCTTCTTCCTCGATCTGTCCGGAAAGTTTATTGCGGCGATCATACATGGTCAGGACCACTCCACATAGCTGCAGGTTTGGGTTAAGGCGTTTCTGGACCAATTCATAGGTCTGCAGCAGATGAGCGATTCCTTCCAAGGCGTAGTACTCGCATTGCAGCGGAATGAGCAGGGCGGTTGCCGCGCACAGGGAGTTGATAGTCAAAAGCCCGAGAGAGGGAGGGCAATCCAGGAAAACAAAGTCGTAGTTTTCCACAATGCCTTTCAGGGCTTCCCGGATGTAGTATTCACGTCCCACCTTTTCCACGAGCTCCAGCTCGGAGGCCACAAGATCCTGACAGGAAGGGATGATATTTAGGCAGTCCAGGTTACTGTTGTGGACAACTGAATCCTTGTCCCCGGGATGGAAGAGTAGTTGATACATAGTGCCTGCCGAGGAGGCGGGAATAACGTTCAGACCGCTGCTTGCATTGGACTGGGGATCGCAATCCACAAGGAGGACGCTCTTTTCCATTACCGCAAGGGAAGCAGCAAGATTGATCGCCGTGGTTGTTTTTCCCACTCCGCCTTTTTGGTTGGCTACTGCGATCACTTGGGGCATGAAGTCCACCTTTTGCTCCAATTGCAAAACATAAAAGACGTTCTCACCCGGGTATCAGACTCCGAATGTCCTGTGACAAAAATTCTTGGTGTCCTCCAAAGAGCCGAGTAACTGCACGATCTCCTCGGTATTGCCATTCTTAACGTTCTGCAGGAGCTGATGCACCAGTTGCATGAAATCGTCCATCTCTTCAGCCCATTCCTCGTCAGCACGCGTCTGCATCAGAGAACAATAGCGCGCGAACTGCTTGACGTCCTCTAGCTCCGGTAAATCACCCTCGCTGGCCTGTTCCTGAATTTTTCCGAATAAGTGTTCCACTTCCTGCTTTAACTCTTTAAATTGCATTCAGGGCCCTCCCAAGGCATAGTAATCTTTATACCACTCCACGAACTGGGGCAACCCTTCCTCTATCGACGTACTGGGGCTATATCCCATATCCCGGACTATATCGTCTATATCCGCGTATGTACTGGGGACATCTCCCGGCTGAATAGGCTGATACTCGCGGATCGCCCGTCTATCGAGGCAGCTTTCCAGTACGTTTATGAAGTGTTCCAGCTCCACACTCTGGTTGTTACCTATGTTGTAGATCCGGTAGGGAGCGGAGCTCGTTGCCGGATCGGGCCTTTGCCCGGACCACCCAGGCTCGGAACCTGCTGGAGAGAAAGCGACTCTGTACACGCCCTCCACCGCATCGTCGATATAGGTGAAATCCCGCCGCATCCGGCCATAATTGTAAACTTGGATGGGCTTATCATTCAAAATAGACTCAGTAAACCGAAAATAAGCCATATCTGGCCTGCCCCAGGGGCCGTATACTGTGAAAAAACGCAGTCCTGTACAGGGGATGGCATACAAGTGGCTGTAACTGTGGGCCATTAATTCGTTGGATTTCTTGGTGGCTGCATAAAGGCTGGTGGGATGATCGACATTATGGTGAACGCTGAAGGGCATTTCCGAGTTCAGGCCGTAGACTGAGGAGGAGGAGGCGAATACCAGATGTTGTAGCCCGGAGTGATAGCGGCAGCACTCCAAAACATTCTGGAATCCCACCAGATTGCTGCTTACATAGGAGCGCGGATGGCTCAGGCTGTATCGCACCCCGGCCTGGGCAGCCATGTGTAGGACATGGGAAAAGGAGTTTTCCTCGAAAACACTCTCCAAAGCCTTCTGATCTTCCAGACTGGCACAGGTAAAAACAAAGTTGTCCCACTTTTTTAGACACTCGATCCGGTCCTGTTTCAGGGCGGGAGAGTAATAGGTATTTAGATTGTCCAGGCCTACTACGTTGTGGCCCAGGTTGAGGAAATAACGGGTCAAATGGGATCCGATAAAACCGGCGGCTCCGGTTATTAGCACTCGCATGCGGCTTCCTTGTCTAGGTCTCTATGTGGTAATGGAGAGGGATCTCAATTTATGCCAAACAAAAGATTTAGCAGTGCGATTGTCGGGAAGCATTTCGGATGGATCGGGAAGCAGCAGGAAATTAATGCCTTCTTCCTGGAACCACTCGTAATTTAACTCGCGCTGGGGAAAAAGCACACTACCACAACGGTATCCGAAGAGGAGGACGTAACAGGGCCGCAGGACCTGAATACCCTCCCAAAACAAGGAGGAGTCGGGGATGATCTCCCTGCCTCTAAAATAGGTGTGAGGCCAAAACACGTAAGCATTCCTGGGCCAGGACAAGCTGGACAGCATCTTGCTGAATAGCTCGCGACGCTGATTGCCTGACTCGTCCTCGACAGGCTCGGGACCGTCAAGGGCCAATTCCCAGTAGGTGAGCAGAACGCTGTACGGGGGGGAAAGCCCTTTGAGGCGCTGGAGCCAAGTCTCACGGTCAGCGTTGTGGCCTTGTGGCTCAGATGGGGCTTTATCCGCATAATGACCCGGGAGCAGAAGATATCGCAACCCGCTGCGATAAAAGGGGAGCCATTCCGGGTGGAGTCTTAGCTGCGCAGGATCAAGTCCCATAGACGCCAGGCGATCTCCGATTTTGTCTCATTTCCCAAATGATCGGCATGGCCGGCTCCGCCCAAAACCAGAACGGAATTCTCCTCCGAGGCGAATCCTCCGCTCTCTCTGTCCACTCTGTTGGCCACGATCCAGTCCAGATTCTTCCTATCCAGCTTGATCCGGGCTTCGGATTCCAGGTTTTTTCCTGTTTCTGCTGCAAAACCGATGAGGCGCTGGAAGGGCTTTTTGTTTCGACCCAAGGTGTAAAGGATATCCGGGTTGGGGGCGAAGGAGAAATTCATTTCCCCTTCCGGAACACGATCTTTCTTGATCTTGTCCGTGTAGGAATAGGCTGGCCTAAAATCGCAAACAGCCGCGCAGAGACAGGCCATGTCCTGATGCGGCCACAAATCAGTGCATGCCTCGTACATCTGTTGTGCGGTTTGTACCGAAGTGGTTGGAATTCCGTGAGGCAAATCCACTGCACAGGGACCGCAAACGCAATGAACCTCCGCCCCTCTCAGCCAAGCGGCAGTGGCCATAGCCGCGCCCATCTTGCCTGTGGACGGATTGGACCAGTAGCGGACCGGATCCAGGTGCTCCCGGGTGGGGCCTAGGGTGACGAGAATGCGCATGCCCTCCATGTCCCGGGGAGCGAGTGCACGGAGAACATTATATTCGATCTCTTTTACCTCGGGGAGTCTACCCTTGCCCACTTCCCCGCAGGCGACATCACCTGCTTCGGGCTCCAGAACCGTGACACCGCGCTCGCGCAATGTTGCCACATTGGATTGGGTCGCAGCGGATTGCCACATATTGGGGTTCATAGCCGGAGCAGCAACAGTGGGACCGGAAAAGGCCAGGACTTGAGTGGAAAGGATGTCATCTGCCAGTCCCCAGGCCATTTTGGCCAAAAAGTTCGCGGTTGCCGGGGCAACCAAAAGTACATCCGCCTGCTGGGCTGGCTCCAGATGGGGAAAGGAATGATCTGGATCCTCGAAGAGGGAGGATAGAATAGGGCTAACTCCCAGAGCACGCAGGGAGTCGGTAGTCACGAACCTGCTTCCCGCTTCTGTTAGGCTGGCGCTAATCCATATATCGTTGCTTAGTAGTTCTCGGCAGAGGTCCAGGATCTTATAGCAGGCCACACTTCCTGTAAGCCCCACATGGATCCTGCTGCCGGCAAAATGGCTGAAATGTAACACGTAGGCACTCGAGACGGCTTTGGTCTGCCTTTTTGGGGGAGGTTCCTACTACTACGGGCAACGGGCGCGGCAACAAGCTTAGGAAATACAGCTAGTTCCCATCCGGAAAGTGCTTTTTCCCATTGCCGCGAAATAGCTCTTACTTTCTGTTCCTAGGGTTTGAGTATAAATACAGTCCGTATGTTTGTAAACACTGCGAGGACGGTTTACAACTTGCTAGGCAAAGGTTACAAGAATCCTTTCCGGGGTTTCTTGGAAGCGGCGCACAGAATACAGGCTCATCTTTACAGGGCAGAAAAACTATAGGAAACCCAGCGAACACATGCACCCATTCTTTGCATGGGTGCAGAGTGAAGCGCTCTCCCCGGTTCGGCTCCGAACATTTTCATGCTTCCTTGTGCTTGCCTCTGCGCGGGCATGATGGTTATATACAAAAATCTATGACGGACAGTCCCAAGGATTTTCAACTAGAAAGCTATAATATAGAGGTACCCCAGTTCCTTATCGCACAGTATCCAAGAGAGGCCCGCGGGGACTCTCGGCTCATGGTTCTGTACCGCGATAGCGGGACCTGGAAACACACCAGTTTTTCCCGTATAAGCGAATTCCTTCCCCGGGGATGTTGCCTTGTGGCCAATAACAGCAAGGTCTTCCCCGCCAGACTCCGGGGCAAAAAGCCCCGAACTGGCGGAAGTGTGGAATTCCTTCTGACTACACCGCTGCCGTTATTGCAAACCGAGCCACTTGATAAGGAATGGAAACAAGCCAAAGCAGCAGGCTTGCTGCGACCGAGCAGGCGTTTGCGCGACGGTGAACGGCTGGACTTCGGCCCGGATCTTGTATTCCGGGCTCTACAACAATACGAATATGGTCATGTGGAGGGCGTTTTATTCTGGCGGGGAAATCTGGAGGCGGTTCTGGATTGTGCAGGGACTACTCCCTTGCCGCCTTATATCAAGAGACAGGAAGAGGGGATAGATCGGGATCGCTACCAGACCGTTTTCGCCAAGGAAGAAAAAAAGGGCTCGGCAGCCTCGCCAACTGCGGGGCTTCACTTTTCCCGGGAGATATTCGACTCCCTGGCAGAGAAAGATATCCAGTGGAGGGAAATCACTCTCCATGTCGGCTATGGGACCTTCAGCCCGCTTCGGGAGCAGGATATCCGCAAGCATCGAATGCACGCCGAATATGTGGAGATTCCCGAGGAAACCGCCGTTTCCGTGAATCAGGCACGTAAGGAGGGCAGGCCGGTAACCGCGCTGGGGACAACTAGCACCAGGGCACTCGAGTCCGCCGCTTTTGCGGACGGGACCATAGAACCATGGCAAGGCTGGTGCGATCTCTACATCTATCCCGGATACCGCTTCCGGGTAGTGGATCACATGATAACCAACTTCCATTTGCCCGGTTCCTCGCTGATCCTCATGGTCAGCGCCTTCGCCGGCAGGGAACAATTGCTCCGGGCATACAAAAATGCTATTCAGAACAGCTATTGGTTTTTTTCCTATGGCGACGCCATGCTCATCCTCTAGCCAGCATTTCTTTTTCGCAAAGAAACAAAAAAAGCTGTGATATAATCCATTGATTTTCTGAGCAAAAATTGACTGGTATCGAGGTAGATATGTCCAGGATTTTCGTGCATGAAGAAAGGTGCAAGGGATGCCTTTTATGTACCACGGTGTGCCCCGAAGAAGCACTTGAGCAGTCCGAGCGGTTCAACCCCAACGGCTTCAAGGTGGTGCAACAAAACCAGCAAAGCGAATGCACGGGATGCGCCTTTTGCGCCGAGATTTGTCCCGACTACGCTATAACTGTTTTCCGAAAGAAAAAAAGTGCCCAGGAGACTGCTACATGAACGCGCAATCCGATACTGTCTCTCTGATCAAGGGGAATGAGGCCATCGCCAAGGGAGCGCTGGCCGCAGGATGCCAATGCTATTTCGCCTATCCCATAACCCCGCAGAGCGACATCCCGGAATATCTCTCAGGGGAGCTTCCCCGACAAGGGGGAGAGTTCATCCAAGCGGAAAGTGAAATCGGCGCCATCAACATGTTACTGGGAGTGGCTGCCTGCGGCAAAAGGGCAATGACTTCCTCTTCCAGCCCGGGCATTTCTCTCAAGCAGGAAGGCATCTCCTATTTGGCCGGGAGCGAGCTTCCGGGAGTCATTGTCAACATAACCCGCGGCAGTCCAGGGCTGGGGAGCATCGATCCTTCGCAGGGGGACTACTATCAGGCCACACGCGGAGGCGGACACGGGGACTACAGGATGCTCGTCCTGGCCCCGTCCACCTGTCAGGAGGCCTATGACCTGACCATAAGGGCCTTCGATCTCGCCTTCGCCTACCGCAATCCGGTCATGATCCTGGGAGACGCCATTCTGGGCCAAATGAAGGAACCAGTGCTTGAGCGCAGAGAAACGGTGGATACCTCACAGGAAGCGTCTGAGTGGGCCCTGAGCGGAGCGAAGGACCGGCCGCGTCGACTCATCAAGTCACTCTACTTGGCGGATGGCGCCCTGGCTGAACACAACGAGCGCTTACAGGCCAAGTACCAGGAAATGCACAAGGAGCAGGATTGGGAGGAATTCGCCACCCAAGACAGTCAGGTCCTGGTAGTGGCCTTCGGCTCCGTGGGCCGTATTGCCAAGAGCGCTATTCGCATGCTCCGGGGCCAAGGCTATCGCATCGGTCTGTTCCGACCAGTGACACTTTACCCTTTTCCCTCTGAGCGCTTGCGGGAGCTAGCCAAAAACAACAGCCTTATCACCATTGAAAACAATGCCGGACAAATGGTGGATGACGTGCGCCTGGCCGTACGGAACGTTTCCGACTCAGCCTTTCACGGGGTAATGCCGGGCAAACTACCTAGTGCGGAGGATTTCCTTACACCCATTCTCCATGTTTGGGAGCAAAACAGCCAAATAGCACAAGCTGCAGAGAGGTAGATACCCATGTCTTCACAGCCGCAAGCCGAGGAAAGAGTGGCCTTTGCCCTGCCGCTAACCATGAGCGGGGCCAGCACGCACTTTTGTCCCGGATGCCACCACGGGATCATCCACCGGCTGATGGGGGAATGCCTGGAACAGAACGGCCTGGGTGAATCCGCCATCTGCGTTGGCTCCGTGGGGTGCTCCGTTTTCATCTACAACTATATCGACGTAGACGCGGTCGAGGCTCCTCATGGCAGGGCCCCGGCTGTGGCTACAGGAGTAAAACGGGCCCTTCCGGACCGCTTCGTTTTCGGCTATCAGGGGGACGGAGACCTCGCCGCGATAGGATTTTCCGAGATCATGCACTGTGCCAACAGAGGCGAGGACGTGACCATCATCTTCGTTAACAATACCGTCTTTGGCATGACCGGAGGCCAGATGGCTCCCACGACACTGCTGGGACAGAACACCACCACGAGCCCAAAGGGTAGGGACATGGACAAGGATGGGGCCCCCTTGAATATGAGCGAGCTCATTGCCTCCCTGGATGGAACCGCTTACTCCTCCCGGGTGGCGGTGAACACCATCAAAAACATCAAGCAAGCGAAGAAGGCCCTAAAGAAGGCGTACAGAGCACAGAACCAGAAACAGGGTTTCAGCTTTATCGAATTCCTCTCCGCCTGTCCTACAAATTGGAAAATGACCCCTCTCCAGGCGAATGAGCACGTGGGGACCACGCTGATGCAGCGCTTTCCCCTTGGCGTGTTTCGGGACACAGTGGAATAAAGGTGTGGTCAAGGCCCTAATAGTCGTGCGACCGCGCGCTTCAGGACACAGGGCAAAAAAACAGGGTAACTATTCACCACTTCTCTGGCCTCAGCATAATCTTCAAGGGGGCCTTTTTGAATCAATTCTCCGTAGACTCTGTCGATTTTCTTCGCTCGCCACGTGGGGGAAACCCGACCGTGAAAAGGCTTCATAAGGCCAAAAAATCTACGCTGATGATACCCTCCCGACTTTGGAACAACAGCAACGACCGAGAGTCGGGTGGGGGCAGGGATGCCCCCACGTGGCGAGCGTTAGAAAATCCAGAGACGAAGGTGCGAGATGAAAAAAGGCCCCCTTGAAGATTATGGTTTCGCAAGGTGCTGAATAATTACAAAACAGGCAGAATCGCAAAGTACAAGCGAGGGCGGAATGGGACTTTACACTGATGTGATCATAGCGGGATTCGGAGGCCAGGGGGTGCTTCTGGTGGGCAACGTGCTCGCCTACGCCGCCATGAAGAAAGGCCTCCAGGTTACATATATGCCGGTATACGGAGTAGAGATGCGCGGAGGTACGGCGAACTGCACTGTGGTGATCTCCGAGCAGGAGATCGGCTCTCCCTTGGTCATGTACCCCCAGAGCCTGATAATCATGAACCAGCCCTCCCTGGAGAAGTTCCAGCCTCGACTCCGCGAGGGAGGTATCCAGATCGTCAACACCTCCATAGTGCCCCATTCTATGCTGAAATCACAAACAAATGGCTGCGTACCTCTGCCGGCGAACAATATGGCCAACGAGCTGGGCAATCCCAAAATGGCAAACATGGTTGTTCTGGGGGCCTGGGTAAAGGCTACCGGGGTTCTCGACCTGGAAGAGATCAAGGAGGTCCTTCCCCTAGCGCTCGGCAAGTCGGACAAGCGAATCATTGAGGCCAATCACCGGGCCATGCAGGCCGGTGCCGACGGGGTAGGGGATCTCGCCCATAGCGGAAAATAACGATGCAAGATCCAAGCCCGGGCAAACACCTCTTCGGGGTAGTGGGCTATCCCCTGCAACAGTCATTGAGTCCCTTGATACACAATTGGGGCTTCTCCGAGCATAAACTCCCCTGCACCTATCTGGCCTGGAGCATCGAGCCACAGTATTTACCGCATTTCAGCGTTGCTATCCGGACCTTGCCCATTTCCGGAGTAAGCGTGACCATTCCGCACAAAAAAAGCATTATGCCCTATGTGGACAGGCTGACCCATACTTCGGTCCGGATTGGGGCGGTCAATACCCTCTATTGGCAGGAAGGCGAGATCTGGGGGGAAAACACGGATATAACCGGATTTGTCGCTCCCTTGCTCTCCAGAGCGAAAAACATTTCCTCCGCACTGATACTTGGAGCTGGAGGCGCTGCTCAGGCATGCCTCGAAGGTTTTCGCCAGACCGGGGTCGGAGATGTATGGATCTCCACCAGGGACGAATCCAGGGCCCAGGCCTTTGCCGCCGGGCATGGCGTCAGCTACGTCCTTTGGAATAGGCTGGAGGAAATGTCTGCAGATCTGCTGGTCAACGCAACCCCTATGGGCATGAAGGGACAGACGGAAACTACCCTGCCGTTTACTCCAGAGCCACAGAGATTTCCCCTGGTCTACGACCTTGTATATAATCCTGTACGCACCAAGCTTCTTCGCGAAGCAGAAGAGGCTGGATGTAGCACCATAAATGGCCTATCCATGTTCATCCATCAGGCGACTGAACAGTTTCGGATCTGGACAGGGAAAGGGCTGCCTCCCGAGGATCTGGCCTCCATGCTCCAAGAGCATCTAACCTCAAAATGAAGAAGTGGAGCTAGTTCCCGTCCGGAAAGAGAACCTCCCGGACGGGAACTAGATATAGATGAGGACGAATCGAGGTAGCTTGATATTACCCATATGATTTGCTATGGGGCTCTAAAAAACAGCAAACAGCAAAAACAGGGAGTTGGTTAAGAGAGTACTAAAGCTCCAACTATGCGAAAAAAATAAAATTTTAGAGCATAGACATTCCTGATGCCTCAGGCCACTGCTCGTTGATACTTAAGCCGCCCTTTGGGGCGGCATCTTTACTGCATTACCGCGCTAGGTTTCCCCTCATCCCTGGATATATGCATTTAATAAATAGCAAGCGGTTTTTAAGCCAAAATCCTTACAACATCCTGAATTACTGAAGGACACTAACAGGGGCTGCTTCAAAACATTCTAGTCACACAGCCATCTGTAATAACAGCAGATAAAGCAGTAGAGGCTTTCATTGTCTACTAGAACAATAGCATATTTTGAAACTGCTAAACAGTAGAGACAGGAGGAATCAATGGATTTTTCGTGGAACAAAGAGCAAGAAATGCTCCGCAAGTCAGTACGCGAATTTGTTACCAAAAAAATTACGCCCCAGCTTGCGGAATGGGATCAGGAGCACTACTTCCCCCATGAGGAGGCCTTAAAGCCCATGGGCGAGCTTGGCTTTTTCGGTACTGTCGTTCCCGAAGAATACGGGGGCGAAGGCATGGGTTTCATGGCCTCCATGATCGTAACCGAAGAAATCGCTCGCGCTGCCAGTTCACTTAGGGTGCAAGTAAATATGCAGGAGCTGGGATGCGCCTACACCATTTACCGTTACGGCAGTGAGGAATTAAAGCAAAAATATATTCCTAAGCTAGTGCAGGGCGAGTATGTGGGGGGCTTTGCTATAACTGAGCCAGATGCAGGCTCGGATGTCATGGCCATGCAGTCCACGGCCGAGGACCACGGTGACCATTGGGTTCTAAACGGAAATAAGACCTGGATTTCCAATGCTGATGTGGCAGATGTGCTTATATATTATGCATATACAGATCCATCCCAAGGCTCCAAAGGACTTTCTGCCTTTGTCATAGAACCCAAAAACTTTAATGGGATTAACACCAGTCGTTTGGACAAGATGGGCTCCCACTGTTCTCCAACCGGGGAAGTCTTTTTGGACAACACAAAAGTACCCAAGGAGAACATCTTGAGTAACCCCGGGGATGGGGCCAAGATAGTTTTTAGTTCCCTGAACCAGACCAGACTTTCAGCTGCTGCTGGGGGCGTGGGACTGGCCCAGGCCTGCCTGGATGAGATACTCAAGTACTGTAAGCAACGCAAGCAATTCGGGCAGTCCATAGGGGACTTCCAGATGAATCAGGACATGATCGGCCAGCTTTCCGCAGAGATAGAGGCCGCCAGGTTGGTTGTATATAAAGCGGCCTATTACAAGGATCAAGGGAAGTTGAACAACGGTCTTGACGTTGCCCAAGCCAAATATCTGGCTGGAGAAGTAGCCCACAAAGCAGCCAACTACGCCATGCGCATACTGGGTGCCTACGGTTATTCCACGGAATATCCAGTGGAGCGCCTATTCCGTGATATGCCCCCTTACTACATGGTCGAAGGCTCGACCAATATCTGCAAAATGATTATTGCCTTGGATCAACTGGGAGTACGTAAGGCCAATCGAGACAAGTAGCTAGGTTCCGTCCGGAAACTAGTAAGCGTTGCTTTTCGTAAAAAGAAACAGAAATTGTAATATAACGCTCTGATTTTCTTGCTTCTTTTTTTAAGAAATTAAGAAGCGGAGCTAGTCCCAGTCCGGAAAGAGGACTTTCCGGACTGGGACTAGCTAAAGCTGTATTACTTCCCATCCATTGTGTAACTAAAAAACTCATTATAAAAGGAGATGTTATGCCTGAAGAAATTACAGCACCATTAGCAGGTAATGTCTGGAACATTTTAGTAAATGTTGGAGACACAGTTGAAGAAGATGATGAGGTTTTGGTTTTAGAAGCCATGAAGATGGAAAATTCCGTTTATTCCTCTGCGGATGGAACTGTTAAAGAAATTAAAGTTAAACAGGGAGACGCGGTAGAAGAAGATGACGTGTTAATAGTTATTGAATAGATATCGTCCAATTGTAATATACGAGGTTTTGGTTTATGCATAAATATTTCAAGAACATGGATGAACTGGGTAAGGGTTTGAAGGACAAATTCAAACAGCGTACCCAAGACAATGTTGAAGAAGTGCAAGAGATTGAACAAGAGTTTCTGGAAGCTCAAGAAAAGGTCAAAGATTTTGGATTGCCTACGGAAAAAATTAATTCCCGGGGGCAACTGACAGTTTGGCAAAGACTCGATATCTTGATTGACGATGGAACATGGCAACCCCTGCACATACTCTACAACCCGAGCGAAAATGAGGACTGCACAACCAACGTGGTGGATGGCTTGGCCAAAATCAATGGCCGCTGGGCTGTGGTAATCGGCTTTGACAATAAATGTATGGCCGGAGCGTGGGTCCCGGGACAGTCGGAAAATGTGTTCCGGGTTACTAATCTGGCAAAACGACTCAATATTCCCCTCCTCTGGGTGGTCAACTGCAGCGGAGTGAAGCTAACGGAGCAAGAGAAGTTTTACGGAGGACGCCGCGGATCTGGGACCACATTTTTCCGCCATGCAGAGTTAGAACAAATGGGATTACCTGTTTTGGCGGGCATTTATGGTACTAATCCCGCCGGAGGCGGATATCAAGGGGTGAGCCCGACTATTTTGTTTGCGCATAAGGACAGCAATATAGCTGTGGGTGGAGCAGGAATTGTTAGCGGCATGAGTCCCAAGGGATATTTCGATGTGGAATCAGCCCAACAACTTATTGATGTAGCCAAGAATTATCGGGCCGAGCCTCCGGGAAGCACAGATATCCACTATGACGAAACCGGCTTTTTCCGCTTCGTTTTCGATCAAGAGGAAGACGTGCTTAAAGCCATGCGGGATTATATGACCAAACTGCCGGCATACGATCCAGAGTTCTTCCAAGTGGATCAGCCTAAACCGCCCGAGCATCCGGCTGAAGACCTGTACCATCTTTTGCCGGTCAATCCTAAGCGCACATACGATTTTGAGCAAATCCTGGCCAGGCTTGTGGACGGAAGCGAACATCTGGAATATCGCCCCGATTACGGGCCAGAGGTTTATACCGGCCTGGTCAAGGTGGACGGTATGCTCTGCGGATGCATCGGTAACAGGCAAGGGATTCTGCCCAAAGGATATCCGGAGTATGCAGAGTATCCAGGCATTGGCGGCAAACTCTACCGTCAGGGCCTGATAAAAATGAATGAGTTTGTGACCCTCTGTGGTCGTGACCGTTTGCCCATTGTGTGGTTTCAGGATACCAGCGGTATCGATGTGGGCAATGACGCGGAAAAGGCCGAGCTTCTTGGGCTGGGTCAAAGCCTTATTTACTCCATCCAGCAAACAGATGTGCCCATGTTGTTGGTTACCCTGCGAAAAGGGTCCGCAGCAGCGCACTATATTATGGGCGGTCCGACTGCCAACAGACATAATGCATTTACTCTGGGCACTGCAGCCACAGAGATTTATGTAATGCATGGCGAAACTGCTGCAGTGGCTACTTACACTCGACGATTGATCAAAGATCAGGAAGCGGGAAAATCTCTGGAACCAACAATAGAAAACATGAACGAGTTAGTGCAAAAGTATCATGATACATCTAGACCTCTGTTTTGTGCCAAGACAGGTCTTGTTGACGAAGTGGTGTCTTTAAAGAATATGCGAAGCTATTTACAGGCCTTTGCCGGAGCGGTCTATCAAAACCCCAGATCTATATGCCCCCAACACCATTTAATGCTACCTCGCATTATTAAGGGGTAAAAAGGCAATCTACAGCATTATCTAAATTGCTTTATGGGAGAGGCCTTTTAATTGGCTTCTCCCCAGCATTGCTTTATATTTGTCATTCTCCTCTCTTGTGAACATTGCTAGTTTACATCCGGAAACCAGCTAGCGTTTCTTTTCGCAAAAAGAAACAAAAAAATGACGATATGATCCATTTTTTTCTATTGCCAAAAAGGAAGCAGAGCTAGTTCCCTTCCGAAAAGAGGATTTTGCGGACGGGAACTAGCTAAGCTTCTTAGTAAACAAAGCTAAAGGAAGAATTATGTGGCAAGCGATTCAGATATCTATTACAGGTATCGGTGCTATGGTCTTCGGAATTTTTCTTTTGTACTGTACAGTGCTTTTATCTGGATATGTGACGAAAAAAATCGAAAGAAGAGGCACCTCAAATGAATAATCTCTTTGAGCTCATAAACATGTCCGGCTTTTTCTTCCTGACTCCTCAAATGCTTATAATGTGGGGTATTGCAGCAGTCCTGTTCTATTTAGCCATTGCCAAGCAATTTGAGCCCTTGCTTCTATTACCCATCGGTTTCGGCATCCTTTTGGCCAATCTGCCTCTCACTGGGCTTATGGAACACGGAGACGGGCTTATATGGCGCTTTTATCACTACGGAATCCAATGGGAAGTCATTCCTCCAATTATTTTCTTGGGTGTCGGGGCCATGACCGACTTCGGTCCAGTCCTGTCCAATCCTAAGCTCCTCTTTCTCGGCGCAGGAGCTCAGGTCGGAGTCTACATCACCTTTTTATCCGCCTATATGTTTGGCTTTGATCTGTCAGAGGCAGCAGTGATAGGCATTATTGGAGGTGCTGACGGACCGACAACCATCTACCTAGGAGCTAAGATGGCTCCAGAATTGCTCGGAAGCGCCGCTGTGGCTGCCTACTCCTATATGGCAATGGTCCCTATTGTACAACCCCCAGTCATGAAGTTGTTCACCACGAAGAACGAACGAACTATCCGCATGAAAACGCAACATAAGGCTGGCAAGCTGGAAAAAATCCTTTTTCCCTTCCTGGCCTCGTTGGTTATCATCCTGTTAATACCTCCGGCCGCGCCATTAATGGCCATGTTCATGCTGGGCAATATATTCAGGGAATCAAAGGTTGTGGAGCGCCTTAATCAAGCTTCCCAAAACGAGCTAATGAATATTGCCACCATCTTTCTGGGCTTGCCTGTGGGTGCGACTATGAATGCTGAAACATTTCTGAAGCCAGAGGTGATCTTTATATTTGCCCTCGGCCTCATCGCTTTTATGATAAGCACGGCAAGCGGGGTTCTTTTGGCCAAGTTTATGAACCTGTTCTTGCGACAAGGCAACAAAATCAATCCTTTAGTGGGGGGTGCCGGTGTGTCAGCCGTACCAATGTCGGCACGAGTGGTACAAACCATGGGCATTAAGGAGGACAAGAAAAATTACCTGCTTATGCATGCCATGGGACCAAATGTGGCCGGTGTTATAGGCACTGTGATGGCAGCAGGCATATTCTTGAGCTTGATTTAA
>JAIPEP010000122.1 GCA_021737085.1 Desulfohalobiaceae bacterium
AAGTATTATGGGCTTTGCTGATGATGTGCTTAATGAGATCCAAAGGTGTCTCGATGAGGACTTTAATGGCAATAAGGCAGAGTTGGCTCGAGAGCTCGATATCAATGTCATGCAAATCCATCATTATTTAACGGGCCAACGGATCCAGTATCTCAAGAAGATCGGCCATATTGTTGACGGGCTAGGAGGGAAGGTTGTTTTTCCCGGTGAGGACTATAAGGGCGGAAAGCAGGAGCTCGTGAATCGATTGATAAGCAAGCTGTTCGAGATACCGGAAATATATGATCAAGCAAGTGATATCATTGACAATATGGTTCAGGCTCGAAACATTGTTATTCACTATGGTGACGGGATGAAAAGGTTGCATGACAAGATCCAACAGCTCCCTGATGAAGATTATGGCTTGGATGAGGAAGATGAAGAGACAGAGCAGTAGTTATTGATAGCTGGATTCTTTTTAGTGAGGAGTTTTGATGAATGAAGGACGTCAAGCTGCAGGATATAAGGGACAAGCTAGATTTTGCCACTTGGGTGGATCACATTCTTAAAGACAATAAGCAAAACACCCCTCCGGTTAATGTATTCAATATATCTTATAATGAAAACATAGAGCTTGGATATCTCAGCAAGAGAAAAGTTCAAAACGAGCGTATTGAAGGAAAATGTTATTTCCACAATAGAAGCAAGCATTGGGTGATACGGTACAACAAGGATAATTCCCTCACCAGGCAGAGGATTACCGTGGCCCATGAGTTGGGCCACTACTTTCTTCACAAGACTTCCTTCGAGGATACTGATGATGTGTTGTTCCGTAATATACAGTGGAACCTGTACGAGCTTCAAGCGAATCAATTCGCAGCGGAATTGCTCATGCCCAAAACAATGATTATTCAATACGGAGAAAAAATTGCCGACCGCTCCAAATCCAAGCCCCATTTCATAAAGCTCATGTCCGAAACATTCATGGTTTCTCAGAAAGCCATGCAATACAGATTGTACAACATGGGCTTAACAGACCTGTGATTCCCCTCATTTACGGCTGAGCCGATGTTGAATAGTCCTCCCTGTAAGCCGGAGGCCCAGGAGCGAAGCGTAACAGCCCTGTGTCGCCATGCTTTCAAGGGGCGGCTGGAGGGTGCCTCATTAGCCGGTGTTCGAAGTGAGATGGAGATTCGTCTCCTGGCAGGAGCAGACGATGTATTCCGTGCCCTTTGCCTTGTCCGTGCAGGGAGTCTTGCTCACCGCAAGCATTCTCCACCTGCCCTGGTGGTCCGGGAGCCAAGTGGAGGTGTGCTTGGTGCGCCCAAGGGAGAAGATTTTCTTGTTCTCCTCGCGGCAGGCGAAGGCGATATCCGGGGAAAGGACGTCCTCCAGGCGGTTGTATTCGATCTCGATCTTGGGCTTGCCCATGAAGTCGGCATGGGCCTGGTTCACCGTCCCGTAGGTCTCTGCATCGACAAAGTAGCAGACCTGCACGGGAATTGTGTCCAGAACCAGCTCCAGCTCCTTCTCTCTGCGTGCCAGGGCGCGCTCCATTCGCTTCCGCCCGGAAATGTCCTCCAGGGTGACCAGTACGTGCGGCACGTCCTTGATATGGAGAAGGCTGGTGGACACGAGAAGGGTGACCACCTGACGCACTCCTGCCCGCATAACAGACAGCTCCGCTTCCACCTGGAAAGAGCTTTCACCGGTGCGGAATGTGGCGAGCACGGTATTGCGTATTGCGCACTTCTCGCACTCCGGGCCGAAGCCGCATCCGCGCGGGTCATCCAGGTGGTGCAGGCAGCCCAGTACCTCTCCTCCACGTTTGCCCAGCAATTCCTCCGCAGGGAGGCTGGCCATGGCGGCTGCGGCGGAGTTGGCGCTGCGAACCCTCCTCTCCTGGCCCACCAAAAAAGCAGCCTGGGGGATGTGGCTGTAGATGGCGGCAAGCTCTTCTTCCCGGTCCCGGAGCCTTCGGGCCTGTTCCCGCTGCGCGAGCCCGATTCCCAGATGGGCGGCGAGCCGCTCCACTGTTGCCACCAGCTCCGGGGAAAAGAGGTGCTTCCTCGAATCGTTGAGCTGAAGGAGTCCCAGGGTCCGCGATCCGTGCCGCACGGGCGCGAGGAGGACGGATTCGTACCCCTCCCCGTGGCATCTGTTCCGGGTTCTGGCCTGGCGGTCCGTTTCGCTTGTTGAGGCCAGAAGCTCGCTGGTGCTGCCGGTCCAGAAGCTTCCGGATTCGGTGAAAAAGGGCAGGGAGGGATCGAAACGGCCACAAAGGATGTTGCCGCACATGCATTCCAGCACGGGATTGCCCGCACTGTCCCGGAGGATTTCGCCTTCCTCGTTCACGGCGCACAGGCGGCTCTCCAGCCGCAGGTGCACCTCGGGAAAGCCCCGGGTCTCGAAGTAGGGAAAGTCCTCTCCGTCCCGTAGTCTCACCCCTACTGCCTCGCACTCGGTCCAGTTACGCAGGAGCACGGTCACGTCCCGGATGAGATCATGAAGCCCGTCATCCCGGTTCATAAAGCGCAAGAGATCAAGCACCGTCTCTCGTTCCGTTTCCGGGGCGAGATCGGCGCACAGGCGCGCGTCTGAGCCGTTTTCTTTCCCGGATTGGTCCGGGAATCTTGATTGGGGTGCCATGCTGTCCCTCTCGCTGTTTGAGAAAGGAATGAGGCCTATTCTCGTCCTGACTGAGCGGCTACCAGGGGCAGCAGGGATTGTCCTTGCGGAAGGTGTGCCTCGAACCCGGAAATGCTCTGGAAATACTGAGCTGTTCGATTTCAGGGGAATGCTTCCAGGCAATCCCGGAGCTCTTCGATTGAGGCCCTTTTCTTCGAACAGGATTTGAAAGTACTGACCCTACAAGGATCAAGGGAGATTTTCAACAAGTGATGTGGAAGTGCGGTCTCTGCGGCGGAGAGGCTCCGAGACAGCCCAAGATCGACGAGGAAGGCCCCTGCGAGCTCTGTAACCGCGTTATCGTTCTCCGGGAGCAGAGCCGAAGCGCAGCCGGCTGGACAGGCGGATATCTCTGCCCATTCGCTTCCTTCGACTTTTCCATTTGACTTTCATTGCGGCTGCAGTACCATAGTATGATAAAAGTTTTGCTTGTCCTTCCGTCAAGTCCTCAATAAAGGACTGTTTGGCTTGTTGCGGCAACTGGTGCACTAAAAAGGAGTATTGTATGAACAACATGATCATTGTGTCTCAAGCCGAACCCGAGGTTCTGTGGAACGCTTTCAGGTTCGCGAACCTGATGTTGAACAATGATGATGATGTGAGCATATTTTTGAACGGACCGGCAGTTCGGTATTTAGAAGGTGACTCAACAACGTTCCCCATTAAGGAGCAGGCTAATATTTTTACCTTGAGCGAGGGTGAGCTCCTTGCATGACAAAAGTCAATGGGCATCCACGGTGTGGATGAAGACGGAATGCTGAAAAGATCGAATCAAAAGGATCTTTATAGATTGGTTACGGAATGTGATAAGGTGTTGTCCTTTTAGAGGGATGGGCTGGTCAACGTGGATCTCAAGCTGAACTGTCTGAAAGCGGTGGAGCAGGGCGTTCTGCGGGCCGAGGGCAGGTGCCTCAGATTCGGCCGCTCCATCAGCTACGCCGAATCCAGCGTGGTGGACGAGGCGGGAGAGCTCGTGGCCCACGGCACCTCCACCCTCATGACGCTGCCCCAAAATGGGTTGCAGGTCGGAGTGGACAAGTTCATCTTCGAATAACAGAGCGCCCTTCCAAGAGAGGGCATTCCCCGATCCTGGGGCCTTGGGGCAGGGGGCCCCAAACAAGGAGAGGTGATTATGACCCAAAAGGATGGAAAGCACCCGCAGGGTGATCCGAACGCGAAGGACGAGGATTCCTTCGAGCCTTCGCCGGAGGGGATGAGCGAGGGAACCGCCCGTCTGGCGATCGATAAGCACCTGAAAAAGAAACTGCTCAGGGAGCACGACATCCGCTCCGTGGAGAACCGGGGCCACTACTACGTGGCCAATGCCTCCAGCAAGGACGGTTCCGAATTCTATCAACTGCTCATCAATAAACAGACCGGTGAAGTGCAGATCATCAACAGACGAAAAGCGGAAGAGTAAGGGACCGGACTATCCCTTTCCGGGACGGATTATCCGGGCGATGGCGGCAGCCGCAAAGCGAGAGCTCTTCCCAGGCATCCCGGCGGGTGATGCATCCGGGATGCAATCCTTCGCAGGGGCCCCAGCTCCTCCTCCAGCTCTCCGGTCTCGGGACAGATCATGTAGAAGATCCCGCACTCCAGACACTTCTCTTTGTCGCTGAACCGGGGCAGCCCTGTGGAATCCTGTTCCAGGGCCCCGCAATGCACCGCGGTGCAGAAGTTGACGCAGCCTCCGCAGCGATGACAGAGGCCGGCATTCTGCACTTCCTGTATCAGGGCCTCGAAGGATTGCATACGGATCACCTCCTGAAGAGCAACCCATCCTCCGGCGAGCCGGATCTCACTCATGAGTGCGCGTCTCGCAGGAGTCCTCCTGCTTGATCACTCTGCCCGGGCCTCCGGCCCTGCCCGCGGCCCAGTCCTTGAGCGGCGCGGGCTCTTCGAAGAGATCCATCCGGCCCAGGGCCTTGAGTCGATCGATGATCAGCTGCCAGGCGCAGTCCAGTTCCGGGCTGATCTCACACTTGCCCTGGGAGGAGCCTCCGCAGGGTCCGTTCAGCAGGCACTTGGCGCAGCGCGATACTGGGCATATCCCCCCGGTCCGGGCCAGGACGCACTCCCCGCATCCCTGGCATTTCTCGGTCCACAGCCCGGGCCGTTCCGTGACCCCGCCCAGAATGACGGTGTCCGCACCGGGATAGACCGGCTTATCGGGACGCCTTTCCGCAACGTACTGCACCCCGGCACCGCATGCCGTGCTCACCAGGGCGTCCGCCCAGTCCGCCGCCTCCAGCAGGGACCGGAATTCCTCTCCCCCCTCGCACTGGCGGGAGGTGCCGGTATGGGCCAGCTCCATGTTCCGGCCCTCCTGGATCGTAAGTATGCGCAGCAGGGAGGCCAGCACCTCCGCCTCCTTGCTCCCGCCGGCGTGGCAGACCGCGACGCAGGTGTTGCATCCCGTCACCAGAACCCGGTCGTATCCCAGCACCGTTTGATAGATCTCTCGCAAGGGCTTCTGCCTGGCCACGATCATCCCCTGTCGCTTCCCTCGGTTCCCCGGCTGTGTTCGTCCGCGACAGGCTGCATTCCCTGCAGCGCCGCTCGCACCGGAGAAGGACCCAGTTCCAGGACGCGCTCGCTGAACTCGTCGCAGATCCGGGCCCAGCGCGGCCCCTGTGCCGCGGACAGGTTGAACATCTCCAGGCGGGCGGGATCCAGATTGGCCTCTGCAAGCAGCCCTTTGAGATACTCGATGCGCTTGGCTGCCACGGTATTTCCCTCCAGGAAATGGCACTGCTCCGGCAGTCACCCGGCGGCGAAGACCCCGTCGAAGCCCTGCTCAAAGGCCCGAAGGACATGGGCGTAGTCCAGCTTGTCGGTGCAGGGCAGGCAAACCTGACTCACGCGCAAACGATAGCCAACGCATCCTGTGAGCGGGCCTCGCACTATTTGCATGCTTCGTTGGATCTGCATTTGTGCAGGCATGGGGTTGTTTTGGAACTCATTCTAACATAAATCGTTTCCCGGTAAAACGCTTAGCGCATATTGCTCAATCCATATCCTTTTTGAAGCGAGGTGAAAAATGAAGGAGAGGATCGAGGAGTTGCGGGAGAGGATCATGGATCTGCAGGAACGGATCGAGGATCAGGAGCGGCGCATCCCGCCCCACTCGGTGCAGCCGGAGCATCTGCAGGAGCTGGAGCGGCTGGAGGAGGAGCGGGACGCCCTGCAGCGGGAGCTGGATTCCCTGCAGGAATCGGGCTCTTGATCAGCAAAATGCTGCAAGGAAGGGGATAACCGCGGAGGGCGCTCAGTCCGCATCCCGCACGGGGAGGACGTGGAAGAGGCAGGTGCGGTCCGCGGCGAGCACGGCTCCCTGCTCCAGGTCCACGAGCCAGGCCTGGGCCGCGGTGCGCAGGTCCGCGCTCCAGATCCATTTCTTATCCTCCGCCTGCCACAGATCCGGAGCGCAGAAGTCCTCCAGCACCCGCTTGGGCCGCAGCAGGCTCATGAGCTCCTCCGCGGTGGGCAGACGCCAGTTTTCCCCCGCTGGGAGTTGCTCCCCGCTGCGATCCCAATATGCGGGGAAGGCGGAGATGTGTTTGGCCCAGACCAGTCCGCTGGACCGGGCCAGATAGCCGTCATCCACTTCTTGGAAGTCGCCGGAAAAGGCCTTCTCCGGCTGCATGAGCCCGGTCAGCCCGGGGAAGGGCGGACCGCTTCGGGCGGACCCAGTCTTGATCGGCCGGGAGCGGGGCTTCGCCGGGGCGCCGGACTCTTCTCCTGGCCCCTGGAGCGCGCCGGCGGGACAGGCCGCATTGCTCCGGTCCTGCCACTGCTCTTGCAGCTCGGATACAGCCTGCAGCATCCGCCAGGCGTCCGGGAAGCGGTCCGCGGGATCCGGCTGCAGGGCGCGTCGGAAGAAGGCGGTCCACTCCGGGCCCAGCAAGGGGTGGTCCGAGACTTCCGGATCCTTGTTCGGAAAGGCGCCGGTAACCAGACGATAGAGCACCACTCCGGCGGAATACAGGTCCGCCCGCTCGTCGGTGGCGTCCGGGTCGGCCTCCTGTTCGGGGGAGGCGTAGTACGGGGAGCCGACCATGAGCCCCTTGGGTGGATTCAGGGGCATCCCGGGAAGCTTGGACAGGCCGAAGTCGATGAGCTTGATCTCGTCGCGCCGGGTGAGCAGAAGGTTGGCCGGCTTCAGGTCCA
>JAIPEP010000123.1 GCA_021737085.1 Desulfohalobiaceae bacterium
GGAACGTTAACGAGTGGACCATGGCAGTTTCCGGGAAGGAGCGGATTGAGCTGCATATCCACGGCGGGGTGGGAGAGCTCGATCGGAGTGAATCCTATCTCAAGCGGCAATCCTGGGAAGGATTCGCAAATGTGGGATTCCGCACCGCGATAGAGCTCCGGACGGAGAAATGACGGCAGTAGCTAGTTCCCGTCCGGAAAGAGGGCTTTCCGGACGGGAACTAGCTAGGTAGCATAAAATTCAGGTGTTCCTAATTGGCCTTTTCTTATATGCTCACACTTTTACCATGTCCATGTTGTTATCTTTGATACCAAAAAAAGCTCCTGCCAGAAGCATTATCTCAATTAAGCGGCAGGAGCGAGAGAATGGACAACCATTATCCGTTTTTTTTCAGACTTTATTGTCAGCAAAATCCCCAGCCCAAGGCAATTTATACTTTTCTCCTTGGAAAGCCTTAAACATCAGCAGGATCCAAAGTATCAGTGAAACAGGTAATATCAAGATGGATATTAAAGTACCGATAATTGGAATCAACCCTACTACCAAGCTAAGGACAAACAGGGTAAGGAATACTACCAGAGACTGCATTGCATGAAATCTTACGAAACGGTTTTCTTGTTCCAGGAACAAAAACAAAATTCCTGTCAGCCAGCCCAGCACATAGCACAGCAGTGCTTCAACATTTTCATCAATCCCTAAAGCTGTCTTGTTTTTCTCCATCTGTTAGTCTCCTTTATTGTTCTTTCCAATCTCCCGTGGACATCCGCCTTATGGTGTGCAACCCACAAGGCGGAGTAGCCAGTGCAAGAGGTGTAGGCAGGGAACTAATCTGTAGATGCATATTATTTACTTATTGACTGAATCGCAGACAAAAGTCAATGGGATGTGCCGGCGGGAGAGGCGGGTAAGTAAACGCCGCATCGTCGCTGGAGGGTATGCGGGGCGCTGGGAAAAGCTGTTTGGAACACTCTATAAATGCGAACACCGTGTGCTACTTTAACAAGATGGTAGCTGCAGAGCATTTAAAAGCCGGGAGACCCCCGCAAAGGGGTTTCCCGGCTTTAACAAGGGGTTATTGGGCAAGAGGATCCGACCTACCATTCCGGGCTACCAACAGTAACCGTGGCCTCCTCTCATGTGCTGGCCGTGATGGTAACCGTAGCCATTTGCCCGTCTGGGCCCCATCTGGCGCATTTGCTGTTGTTTTTGGGCGAGGTCCTGGTTGAGCTGACGTACCTTGTCCATGTTGGGATTCTCTTTGGCAAGTTCTTGGCTAAGCTCCGCCTGGAGTGAGGTTATTTCAGATCTTAGACTGGAAACGTTTTGCGCCATCTGGGGGTTTTGATAGGCCATGCTCGCCTGTCCGGATCCCATATGAGGCCCCCACCATGCAGAGGCCTGGGAAGCGATAAGCCCGAATGCTAGTAAAATACCCAGAACAGTTAATACGGCTCTCATAATGTTCTCCTTTGTTTGTTGTGGTTTTTCTTCTTTGTCCAAAAGAAGCAATCGCCGTGCCACAAAGGAGGCTTTTTTGAAAAGACGTGTTATTACGGTAAGCTAGATAAAAAGGTAGAAATGTTGATTTAGTAAAAGGGTTGTGGCTGGATAGACTGGAAACACCGAATAGTGGAAAGGTGTATAGTAATTGAGCATCCTCGGGGTTGGGCGGCGACCTCATCAGATTCCAGTCTGAAAGATAGAGTTTATTTTGTCCTCAAATCTGTCCAACCGAATGGGCTCATCTCACCCAGTTTGAACAAAAGGAAACTTAGTCCTGATTGGGGCGGGCCTCACAGGGCATCTTCTTGAGGTAGACCTCTGTTCTGGATTTGCTATGCCTACTCACGCGGGGGAACCCCGAGCGTGAAAAGGCAACCGTAATTGTCGGTGACCCAAAAAAAGGCCTTACAGCAAAAGCTGTAAGCCCTTTTTTTTCATGGTGCGCCAGGGAGGATTTGAACCCCCGGCCTTCGGATTCGTAGTCCGACGCTCTGTCCAACTGAGCTACTGGCGCGCAAATAAAATATGTATAGTCTCCACAGAGCTATGTCAAGCTCCAGTATCTACACATTTCGCGTCAAGCGCGTTGTGTGTAAATGTGTATAACTATAGCTCCTCCAGCCATTCTCGGCAGATGCGCCACACCGTCTCCGCACCGGTGGTGAAGCGATGGTCCGCTTCCGGGATCATTCGCAGACGGCTGCTTGGGGAGGCCGCCCTATGGATGGCCTCGGCCTCCTCCGGGGGGACCATCTCGTCCCTCTCGCCGTGAACCACGAGAAGCGGTCTGGGAGGTATACGCGCGGCGCAGGCCTCGACGTCGTGCTCACCCAGGTCATCCAGAAATTCCCGCCTCATCCGGAGGCTGTCCCCTTCCCCGGCGATCGTAATCATCCCTCCGGACTGTTCCCGCACAAAGCCCTGGAAAAGGTTGTAGGGGTGGGCTGGCGTGGCCCAGGCGCAGACAGCCTCGAAGCGGCTGTCCCGGGCGGCTTGGCAGAGCAGGGTGGTGCCGCCGAAGCTGCGGCCCATGCCCACCAAGTGTTTCGCTCCCGCGTTCATGCACCAGTCAGCGGCGCATTTCAGATCGTCCATCTGGCCGGAAAGGGTTGTTTCCGCGAAGGAGCCTTCGCTCTCGCCGTTTCCGGAAAAGTCGAACAGGAGCACTCCCAGGCCGGGAAGAGCCAAGTACTCCGCCATCTCCAGGGCCCTGCCCCCGCCCTCCTTGCTACCGGTAAAGCCGTGGCAGATCACCAGGACTGTCTTCACCTCGCTGCAGGCGTAGAAGAGGCCCGCCAGGCGCTCGCCCCGGCTGTTGACGAAGGAGACGTTTTGCCAGGCGTGATCGCGCTTTGTCGACTCCGGCTGCTGCATGGCTGAACCCAGTTGAAAGTTAAAAGTCAAAAGTTGGAAGGTAAAAGGTGAAAAGAAAAAGCCCACGGAACACACGGAATAACATGGAAAAAACTATCCGCGAAGGCGAATCAAGGGAGATGCGCGCTTTCCTCATTGCTCATTGCTTCAGCAATCACGGTTCCTCGATACCGTAGCGCTTGAGTTTTTTGTGCAGTGTGGCCCGGGTGATGCCCAGGATGCGGGCGGCTTCGCTCTTGTTCCCTCCGGTTTGTCGCAGGGTGCTGCCGATGGCCTCCTTTTCCACTTCTTCCAGGTTGCGGCCTCCGGCCACAACCGTTTCTTCCTCCTCGTCCTCATCCTGCTGGCCCAGGGATAAGGGGAGCTCGCGCGGGGTGATGTACTCCCCGGAGGAGAGGATCACGGCCCGCTCCACCACGTTCTCCAGCTCTCTAACGTTGCCCGGCCAGTCGTACTTGACCAACAGGTCCATGGCCTGGGGAGTGAACCCCTTGATCTCCTTGCGGTTCTTGTCCGCGTATTCCTGCAGGAAGTGCTGGGCCAGGACTGGGATGTCGCCTTCGCGCTCACTCAGGGTAGGCACGTCCAGGCGGAAGACGTTTAGCCGGTGGTAGAGGTCCTCCCGGAAGGCCCCTTCCTCCACAACCCTGTTAAGGTCCCGGTTGGTCGCGGCGATGATCCGCACGTCCACATACAGGGTGCGATCACCGCCCACGCGCTCGATCTCCCGCTCCTGGATCACCCGCAGGAGCTTGGCCTGCATGGCCATGGGGATCTCGGTGATCTCGTCCAGGAAGATGCTTCCGGTGTGGGCCTGCATGAATTTGCCCTCGCGCCGGCGCTCCGCTCCGGTAAAGGCCCCCTTTTCGTGGCCGAAGAGCTCGGACTCCAGCAGGGAGTCCTTGAGCGCGGCGCAGTTCACCGTGACCAAGGGTCCCTCGCTTCGCTCGCTGGCTGCGTGGATGGCTTTGGCCACGAGCTCTTTCCCCGTGCCGCTGGGGCCGGTAATGAGCACGGTTGCCTCGGTGGGAGCAACAGTGGCCACCATGTCCATGAGATCCTGCATGGCCCGGCTTTTGCCGATTATGGGAAAGTCACGCGCACCGGGGGGCAGGCGCTGCCGGAGTGTGACGTTTTCCGAGGCCAGCCGGACGTGGTCCAGGGCCCGCTGCAGGGTGTGCTGGAGCACGTCGAAGTCCAGGGGCTTGGTCAGATAGTCGTAAGCCCCGGACTTGAGAGCCTCCACCGCGTTGTCCACCGAGGAGTAGGCGGTCATGATGAGCACCGGGATGGCGGGGTTGTGCTCCTTGATCCCCTGCATGGCCTCGATGCCGTCCACCCCGGCCATGCGCACGTCCATGAGCACCAGGTCGTAAGGGGAGGCCCGGATCTTTTCCAGGGCCAGGCCACCGTCCTCTGCTGTGTCGATATGGTAGCCCCAGCCTCCGAGCAGAGTGGAAAGCATCTGCAGGTGGCTCGCGTCGTCATCCACGATTAGCAGTTGCGCTGTCATGACTCTTCTCCTTGCTCCTGCAGGGGCAGGCTCAGGATGAAGACCGCTCCGCCCTCAGGACGGTTGGCAGCCTGGATGGTGCCACCGTGGGCCTCCACGATCTTGCGGGCGATGGCCAGCCCCAGGCCGGTGCCCGACCCCTTGCTGGTGAAGTAGGGGTTGAACACGGTGTCCAGGTTCTCCTCCGGGATGCCGGGGCCGCTATCCCGGACCTCTAGGCGCAGCTCGTCCTTTTGTTCCGCGTGCACGGCAACCTCCAGAACGCCCCCCGAGGGCATGGCCTGCACCGCGTTGAGGAAGAGGTTGAGAAGCACCTGGCTGAAACGGTCGGGGTCCAGATAGGCCTGCAGCCCCTCGGCCCCGAGCTGTAGCTGGGTTGTTACGCCGTTCCGCGTTATATCCTGCTCTATGAGGCCCAGGGAGCGCCGGATCAGGTCGCCCAGCTGCGTAGGCCGGGGCTGGATCCGCACCGGCCTGGAGAATTCCAAAAGCTCGGTGACCACATGGTTCAGCCGGTCCACCTCGCGGATCAGGGTCCGGGCGGCCTGCTCCTCGGAAGAGCCCTCAGCGAAGCGGGATTGGAAGTATACGGCGTATCCCTTGATCGAGCTCAGGGGATTGCGGATCTCGTGGGCCACGCCGGAGGCAAGGTGTCCGATTGCGGCCAGTTTCTCCTGCTCCCGCAACCTGACCTGCAAATCCTTGATCCGGGAGAGATCGCGCACCAGCAGGACCTTGCCCACCCTGACGCCTTCCCGGGTGCTGGCTCGGGAGCCGCTCAGGCTAACCGGCAGGTTCGCGCCATTTTGTTCCAGGCTTGTCTCCCGCTCGGAAATCATATCCTTTGTCTCCAGCTCCTTCAATACGTCGCGAAGCTGCTCTGGCAGGTCCTCTTCCTGGAGAGAGGACTGTTCGGCGTCTCCAGGACCCGTGAGCATGCGGGCGGTCTGATTGATCAGGACCACTCTTCCTTCCGCGTCCAAAATGATGATTCCCAGGGGGAGACTGGAGACCACGACGGAGGACAGGGCCTTTTCGTTGCGCAAGAGGCGCTGCGTGATCTTGACCCGGTGGGCCCAGAAAAGGGCCAGAAGGCAGGCCAGGCCCACAAGGAGAATGGCTCCGGAGATGATCAGGGTCCTGCGAATGTCCTGCTGTTTGGCTTGGAAGTAGGGGCCGCTGTCCAGGCCGAGGAAGATGAAGTGCTCCTTGCTCCAGAAATGGGGATCACCGAAGAACTGGGCGCACCGATGCGGGTCCATGGCCGCCGGAGGTATGTCCCGTTGGGGCCGGGGACACTCCATCATACCGTCCCGGCGTCGTCTTGGGCCTCTTCCGCGGTCGCGGTTATCACCGTTGGAGACAGTCTCCCCATAGGGAGAAAAGATGCTGTAGACAAGGAAAACCTCGCCGTACTCCGGCAGGGTGAGCAGACGTCGCTTGGTCTCGGCTTCTGGAGAGAGTTCCTGCAGCATGTTCCGAAGAGCTGAGGGGGCTTCGTTGCGGGTGCCGTCGCCGTGGGCGAGGACGTGGCCGGTCTCCGCGGTGACGGTAACGAAGGCAATGTCCGGCTGGGCCGCGACTTCCTCGATCAGGGTTTGCAAGCGGGCGCGGGAGCCCAGGCCCCCTCGTAGACCGGTCCGGGTGCCGGCTTCCAGGGAGCGGATAAGGGCGGTTCCTTTTTCTCCCAAGATGCGAGAGGTTACTGCCTGCTCGCGGTTCACGCTCATCCAGGCCAGGGCGATAACCAGGCCGCAGATCACTGTTCCCCCGGAAATTGCGATCCAGGTAGGGGAGGCCTTTTGACTTATTTTTTGCCATGGCATATTATTTCCCATAGATAGGTGTATTAGGGGAATACACCGTAAATAAGTTGATTGTTTAAAAAGTGTACAGTTGAGGGCAATTCGGCGGAGTTACAGAATAGCATTCAAGAAGCGTTCCGCAAATTGAGGCGGAGGGCAGGGTTTTTTGGCACGGGAATTGAATAAATGAAAATGCCCTGCAAGAAAACAGTCTTTCGGAACCGAACGGAAAATGCAAGAGGCAGCCAAGTGTCTTCTGTCCGCGAGTGACGAAAAAAACGGCAAAAAAGAAGCTAAAGGAGGCGAACATGCGAGTGGCAATCAAGGGTATGTCCTGCCAGCACTGTGTGAGCGCGGTAACCAAGGCCCTGGAGCAATTGGACGGGGTCAAGAATGTGGAAGTGAGCCTGGAGAAGGGCGAGGCCCGCTTTGAGGAGGAAAAGCCGGTGGACCGGGAGACCGTGCGCAAGGCGGTCCAGGACGCGGGCTACGAGGTGGGGGATTTCGAAGAGTAGTCGGTAGTGGGCAGAGGGAAGAAGACGGAACAAAAATGCCGGATAACGGATAACAGAAAGAAGTTTCCTATGAGTCC